>NZ_CP046266.1:1779038-2081923 GCF_009720625.1 Metabacillus sediminilitoris | reverse complement strand
TGCTGAGTGGATTGCGAAGCTTCTTCGTCATGGATTAATAAAAGCTAGCTATATTCCCAATCGAGATCAAAGAGAATTACGAGAATTAGTTCGATACCGTAGAAGTATCATTCAAGAACGGGCGAGACAACAAAATCGAATCCAAAAAGTGTTAGAAGGTGCTAACATTAAACTGGGTTCAGTTGTGTCACAAATTAAGGGTGTTTCCGCTATGGAGATGCTTCGTGCGATTGCTGATGGAGAAGATGATCCCGTAAAGCTCGCAAGCTTCGCTCGCAGAACATTGAAAAAGAAAAAAGAGGAACTAGAGTTAGCATTACGAGGCTACATTAGCCCTCATCAGCGAATGATGCTTAAAACAATTATCACTCACATTGATTTTCTTACAGATCAAATCGAGAAGCTTGATAATGAAATTGCAGAAAGAATGAGTTCTTATCAAGATGACGTTGAACGTTTAGATTCAATTCCAGGTGTCGCTACCCGTATGGCAGAACAGATTCTAGCTGAGATTGGAACTGATGTTAAAAATCAATTTCCAAGCGCTGCTCATATGTGTTCTTGGGCAGGGTTAGTTCCAGGACAAAACGAAAGTGCTGGTAAAAGAAAATCTTCCAAAACTAAGAAAGGGAATAAATATTTAAAATCAGCCTTACAAGAAGCAGCTCACTCAGTAAGAGGATCTAAAAACTACCTTGGGGCATTGTATCGACGTACAGCTGCCCGCAAGGGTACAAAACGCGCTGCTATTGTTGTCTCTCATGCCATATTGCGAATATGTTACTATCTTTTAACACGAAAAGAAATGTATGTAGACTTAGGTGAAGACTACTTTGATAAACAAAGAGCACAATCAATTGTACGTCATTCGCTTCGACGACTTGAAAGCTTAGGCTACACCGTTTCGCTGACAGAAACAGAAGCATCCTGATCCAGTCTAAAGATTAGCTTTTTAATTGCCTATGAATCAGGCGCTCTCCTTTTTTTAAAAATGAATGAGCTGCGTCTTCTTTAGTATTGCCTTCTTTTCTTCCTTACATAATTTAATTTTCATAGTAGTTGAAGAGTAGGGATTGTTGCAGCAACTCCTTTTCTTATTCAACAAACGGGTTAGTCCAATAAGCAAGTAGTATAAGAGAATATTATTAGTAGGCGATACCTACACGTGATTTTATATAATCGCTACTTTTTATCTGGTTAAATGTAAATTCTGCTGTATCCGGCACGGATATTTCAACTCCACCCTCCGGCAAAAAATTACGGTCTACACGATATTTACCTAAACTTTCTCCATCCGGCAAATACGTAGGACAGACAATCGTCCATTCGAGTGTTGATTGTTTAAGCATATCGTAAACCTTAGGATGTTCTTTCGCTGCACGGGTTGACTTACGCTTTGATTCACTTGACTGATAACGCAGTGAATTTGGGGTGGTTCTACTTTGCAGGATACCTGCAGTTCCTATAGTTATAATTCGTTGTATACCTTCGTTTTCCATTGCTTCGATAATGAGTGGCATACTTTCTGATAAAGTAGTTGTCCCATCAGTATTTAGTGCACTAATAACTACATCAATCCCATGCATTGCACGTACGATATCATCTTTATTTAAAACATTACCTTGAATAATAGTTAAATTTTCATTATTTATTTGAATCTTCTCTGGAGTGCGAACTAATACAGTAACATGATGTCTGTCATGAAGGACATAGAATACAAATATTACACTAGCTATTATATCGTCTTTTTTCAACTAATGTAGGGTTACTTTAAGTACATAATTTCACAATCTCCTTTAAAATTTAGGATAGAGATCTAATTTTCTTTAAAGAAGTTGCTCAACAATATGGCCCGTTTCTTGAATATAGTTCATGCAAAATGAGTAACTTTCATTTTTACTTTACATAAAAATTTTGCATTTGGGCAAAATTATAGAAACAAATCTAATTGGAGAGTAACATTTATGATTTTTCTTTCCCTTTTGTTAATGTTAGGCGGGTTATTAATTATTAATGCTATTTACGCTTATTACACCAAGCACATTGATTCTAATTTTTTACTCACTTTATGGTACTATATTAAACTTGTACCTTTTTTCCTGTCTACGAGTATGATGATTGGATACGGAGTGAAGTTTTTAACAAAAATCGTAGATAACTTAACCTTCTCACTTATTGTCTCTAAAGGAATGGAGATCCTATTAGTGTAGCAATTGGACGGGTCTTGTAGGAAGTAGTACATAAACTCCAATAATTTGCTTATCAATTTCAGCTACAAAACATTCGCCTCTTTTCACATATTCCTCAACAATTCTCTGAGACGGGTCTGCTAATAACAATAAATCCATTGGAGGTTTTTCATTTATATTTAATTTCCTAATAACATTTTTACTCTCCTCAATAAAATTATATTTAATCCATATTACTATCTACTCTTTATTAAATAAAACTGTTCCGTTGGCACAATAAGTAAAATCGATAAAATAGGAAATCTATTGGAGACAGGTAGTTTAATTTTTGCTGAATACGTATTTGATTATAGTATTGCATATATTAATGGAAACAGTTAGTAATGGATGCAATTCAAATAGCCAGGAATAAAGGGTATAAAACAATAGAAATCGGTACTGGAAATTCAAGTATAGGACAATTAGCTTTTTATCAAAAATGTGGTTTTAGAATTATTGGTGTTGATTTAGACTTTTTCATTAGGCACTATCCAGAAGAAATATTTGAAAATGGGAAACATTGCAGGGATATGATTCGACTTTCACAAGATTTATAAATTAAAAAACCAATATTTACATTGCATACATGTAAATGATGTGAGAACCATTGATATCCCAATAGTTCTCACATCGAAGTTAAGATAAATGCAGATTTACAACGTTAAGGATATTCCGTATTAAAAATCCCAATCTCTTAGTGATATAAATAAGAAATTGGGATTTAATTATTCAACAATTGTGTCTGGTATGGAATAGCATAGAAGACTAACTAAAATACCCTGTTTTAAAAAATTTAATACTGGGTATGATCTGAAAAATTTGTGCTTTTTTTGCTTCCCACTCTTTTATTAGGTCTTGTTTTGATAAATTTATAGCTGTTTTATCATTTTCACTCTCACCAAAACCAATAATTTTTTTATCTTGTTTTTGATCGTAACAAGAATACGCGTGAAATAATCCATTTTTAAGCTGAAAAACAGCTGTTATAATATCCCCGTTTTCGTCTTTAGTTTTTATGATAGTAGAAGGTTGATGAAATTTGTGTCTCCATTTTTTCACACCTCATGATAAACTTTAGAGCAATTTATATAAAAAATGTATTAAGAACTTTTTTGATGTGACTTATTTAGAAAGATTTATTCAAAATGTTATCTGAAGTGACCTATAACAAACCTATCTCACCATTACAAAATATTTATTTCTTTTGTTACAATAAAAATCTGTTACATTAAATCTCCATTTATATCTTTTTAACAAATTCAGATTTTAATTGCATAGCCCCAATACCATCAATTTTGCAATCGATATCATGATCTCCTTCAACCAAACGTATATTTTTTACTTTTGTACCTATTTTTACGACTAATGAACTTCCTTTTACTTTAAGGTCTTTGATAACTGTTACAGAATCACCATCGTTTAAGATATTTCCATTTGCATCTTTGAAAATCTTTTTATCTTCACTATTATCAGTTTCTTTTTCCAATAAATTCCACTCATAAGCACATTCTGGGCAAACAAAAAGACTTCCATCTTCGTAAGTGTATTCTGAATTACATTTAGGGCAATTTGGCACATCAACCATAATTTCTTTCCTCCATTTACTTTTTTATTTCTCATTATCTGTATCATTAAATTTATCTAACATTGATATCGCATCAACAAGATGATTATTAAATATTTGACGAGCAACACTGAGCAGCTCAATAATCATTGGATCTCTTAAAGAATAGATTACACGATTACCATCTTTGGTACCTGTAACTATATTTTTGGCTCTCAAAACTGTTAATTGTTGTGATACTGCTGAACCTTCACTACCCACAAGATTCTGAATTTCATTTACATTTTTGTCTCCGTCTGCTAAAAGTTCAAGAATTCTTATCCTAAGAGGATGGGCAAGAGCTTTAAAAAATTCAGCTTTAAACTGTTGCATTTCTAAGTTCAATTTATTTCCCTCTCTTTCTAGATACAATTAAGATGTCGTAACTACTTTTCCTCTTTCTTAAATGTGCTCGTATTCACCCGAAAAGACTGTACATTCCCTAAAAGCAAAATGTTTGCATCCAAGACATTTATCTTTATTTAAATGTTCAAGTCCAAAATCTAAAGCATTTCCAGTATGATCAAAAAATCGTTCTTCTCCTATATATTCAAATAAACCTGTCTTTACTAACAAGCTTTTAGGTTGAGGTTTAATACCAGAGATCAATACAACCCCATGTTTGGAAAAATCCTTTATGATACTTGATAAATAAGATTCACCGGTTGTATCCATAAAAGGGACTTTCCCCATTCTTAAGAGTAAAACCCTCGGTTTGTAATTGATTGTATTCATTATTGATTGCTCAAACGCTTGAGCAGCCCCAAAAAATAAAGGACCTTCTACATTATAAATACTAATTTGAGGACAGTCACGAACATCTGTCACCATGTGAGATTCCATCTTTTCATGTTTATTGTTTGGGTTAGGTAGTGCCTTGAGTGTTACCATAATATCACTCATTCGCTTTGTAAATAAAACTACTGCTAATAAAAGACCTACTTCAACAGCAACTGTAAGATTAACAAAAACAGTTAATAAAAAGGTAACAACTAGTACAAATGAATCTTCCGTTTTTGTTTTTAACACGTGATAAAATACATGTCTCTCACTCATGTTCCAAGCTACTACCATTAATATTGGTGCCATACTGGCTAAAGGGATACTTGAAGCATAAGGAGCAAGAAGTACTAATACTATCAAAACTACAATTCCATGTATTATTCCGGAAAGTGGTGAGACAGCACCATTTTTGATATTTGTAGCTGTTCTTGCTATGGCTCCTGTTGCAGGAATTCCACCAAATAAAGGAGTAATCATATTAGCGATACCTTGCCCCACTAATTCTCGATTACTATTATGCTTACTATTTGTCATACCATCAGCAACCACTGCAGATAATAAAGATTCAATACCCCCAAGCAATGCAATTACAAAAGCTGGTCCAATTAATTGTTGTACGCGTTCAAAAGTCATTTCAGGTACCTCAAAATGGGGTAAGGTACTTGGAATTTCACCAAATGTAGAGCCAATTGTAGCTACTTGATTAGGATAAAATATGCTGGCTATCACTGTAGAAAATAGTAATCCTATAAGTGGACCTGGAACCTTAGGAAAAAGTTTGGGTGTTAATAAGACGGCAATAAGACATATTCCAGCAGTTAAAACACTATAAAAGTTAATGGAATGAATGTGTATGATAATTTCTCTAAAATTACTTAAAAAGTTTTCATGTTTTTCTACCCCTGTAAGGCCTAGAAAATTAGCAATTTGACCAACAAAAATAATAACGGCTATTCCTGATGTGAAACCTATTGTCACTGGCCTTGGAATAAATTTAATCAATGAACCCAGTCTAAAGATTCCCATTAAAAATAGTATAATACCTGCAAAAAATCCAGCAATTAATAAGTTTTCATACCCATAAGTCATGACAATTCCAAATAAAATAGGAATAAAAGCTCCTGTAGGTCCACCAATTTGGTACTTTGACCCACCAAACAGAGAAATTAAAATTCCTGCAATGATTGTGGTGTAAATTCCATATTCCGGTTTAACTCCAGAAGCAATTGCAAACGCCATACCTAAAGGTATAGCAATTACACCAACGACAAGACCAGACAAAAGGTCTTTCTGAAAATTCGGTAAAGAATACCCATTATATCTCCCAGTAAAAAACCATTTATGTTGCATTAGCAACCCTTCTCCGTTTATAATATTTTAGTGAATTAGTATATCTGATTATTTGAATATATCATGATATGAATGTACACTGTTTCATTATTTATGTCAAAAAGAAATCTTTGAGGTGAAATTTATGAGAGTTGGGGAAAAAGTTCTATTTAATGAAATGATTTATAAAATTCTATATTTTTATTCAACAGGATATTGTGAACTTAGAAAAGAGGACGACCCCTTCAAATTTGAATTGATTCATAAAAAAGATCTAAAAGAAATTAAAGATACTACATTAAGTAAAGAAAGTTTTTAATGATTCTTCATATTAAATATAATATTTTCACTAATTCTCTATATTTTAAAAACCTCTTCTAAAGAAGATTAGGTGATTATTAGGCCAAATAATCAATTATTAGTTGAGTAACTAGTTTGAATTAAGAGCATTATCTCCAACATAATTAATAGATAGAATCATAATATTCCCAAAAGACTTAAATTAAATGGAACAAAAAACTACATTTAATTAAGAAATAAGGAGATTAAAATGAATGTTTCAAAAGGTGAAAAGGTTGATTATTTAGGAAAGATATATACGGTAATAAAAGTTTATGATAACGGTTTTTGTAAAATTGGGATAGAAAAAAGTCACTGTTACCAGGAAATTGTACTTGTGAAAATAAGCAACCTTACTTCACATTTATAAAGGTACCATTTTTAGTTTTTAGGGATATTAAGTTCTAGTAGCTTTAAGTATGTTCATAAAAAGGGAACTTCAAAGTGAAAACATAATAAAAAAATTGGTTATTCTATCAGGAAAATAATCAATAACAGATGGAGGATTAGATTGAGTATAGAAATAAAGAGGGAAGACATTATCCAACATGGTTTGAACGTACTTCAATTAGTTGGGTCACATTATATTTGCAAGGTTTGTATTAATAGTGGAAACTCCTGTTGTAAAGGGTGTGAGTTTTTAAAAGACGGTTTTGGTTGTCAGAAAAGAAATACAAGTTGTACTGCCTGGTTATGTGGTTTACAAAAATTCTTTTTAAATGAAATTGGATTGTTAGATGAGTGGGAAAACTTATGGGAACAGGTCCCTGGACAATGGTTTCGTAGAGATAACACCCCAGAAACGATAAAAATAAAATCATTACTTAATATTGAACAGCTAGATAGTAAAGTGGGAAAATTGATAGCTACAAAGTTAGAATTATTTGTAAAAGAGGGAGGAAATGTAGATAAGTTAGAAAGAAAGTTGAACCTAGATTTTGAGCTTAGAAATTCAGATAATATTCATCCTTTATATAGAAGGCACTAGGGTCTTGTGAATTTATAAATAAGAGTTATTTAAATATTTGAGGAGGAACCATAAAAATGGCGATTTTTTTGATTGTAAGCTTAGTCATTATCTTTATTATCTTATTATTAAGTTTAACCACTACATCGAAAGCATACCAATATAAACACACAATTGACCCAGTTGATCACCATACAGCTGTTAACGATATAAATAATCAAGAAAATGATAATAAACAAGAGTAGGATAAGATGTCGTATCCTTGTTTCCATCTTCTTTTTTTGTAATTTGCATTTTTCTTAGCAAAAAGAGCATCAATTCTTACTCTGGGAAAGCCCCTCTAGTTAAGCGATATAAATATTACTTATAGCTGGCATTGTTTATAATGGCAAACTCATAGTAACTGTTTTTATGCTAAACCCCATTTTTTCATACATTTTAATAGCTTGGTTCTGTGCATAAGCACTTAAACGGACTTCAGAATATCCAACTTGTCTTAGATGGTCAATAGCAGTTCTCATTAACTGTTTAGAGATTCCTTTTCCTCTAAATTCTTCTATAACAAATAGTTCATAAATAAATCCATTCATCTTATCAGTAAACTGGTCTTTACTTTCTCCTAAAAGAATCCATCCCATTAATTTATCGTCTTCTGTTGCTATTAAGTAATAGCTTCCCTTTTTTAGTAGTGGTTCAACAAGTTGTTCGATTTTTTCATTAGTAGGTTTTACTTCACCCAATGTGCCATCATATACGGCTTGTGGTGAAAATGCCAAAACCTTATTAAGTTCCGAATCATTAGGTTTTCTAATATCCATTAATTGAGTCCAGTCCTTTCAATATCCTTTTAATCAGTTTAACATGGTATCCCAGTAATCTTCTCCAAAGTCTTTAATTAATTAAACAAAACTATTTCATGAGAGTTCACTTTATCCTCTTTAAAACTCCTTCCTTATTCCATTAAATGGCTGTAAAAAGAGCACTGCCTTTTTTAAGGATAGCGCCCTAGGACTTGTTCTAAAATGGAATATTTAAAAAAGGAACTATTGAATGGGCAATAGTTTAATAAAAGTTCATCAACAAATTTCATATCTATTTAATAATAGAAGGCAAGAAACATGTTAGCATGTCTAACATGTTTCTTGCCTTCTTTCTTGACCTTGAGTATTATTAATCTTAAATCGTTATCAGTATGTTATCAATGGCCTTTTGGTTATTCACACTTGATCACTGATTCACAAGAAATTTTATAGATATCGCATAGAGTTTCTTTGTAGGATTATTTGTTAAAACTCTTAAGTTCCAACACAAATAACAAGGAGAAAAATCAATGTCTATTATTTCCACTATTTTAGATTATAACAAAGTTTTTGTTGATGAAAACAAGTATGAAGAGTTTCAAACTACGAAATATCCGGATAAAAAAATTGTCATTTTAACCTGTATGGATACCCGTCTATTAGAATTGCTTCCAAAAGCAATGGGTTTGAGAAACGGGGATGCGAAAATTATCAAAAATGCTGGAGCTATTGTGTCTCATCCTTTTGGTAGCATTATGCGCAGCATTCTTGTCGCTATTTATGAGTTGAAAGCAGAAGAAATATGTGTGATAGGTCATCATGGATGCGGGATGGTAGGCCTTCAATCGTCCTCGATTCTTGAAGCCGCAAAACAGAATGGGATCTCTGAGGTTCAAATTGATACCCTAACGAATGCAGGTATTAATTTGTCCGAGTGGCTAACCGGTTTTCAATGTGTAGAGGAGAGTGTCACAAATAGTGTTCATTTAATCAACAATCACCCTTTAATGCCAAAAAATATTGCAATTCATGGTATGGTTATCCATCCTGAAACCGGTAAATTAGATGTCGTTGTAGATGGATATCACGATGTTGATTCTAGTAATACTGAAATATTCAGTATGTAAAGGAAAGAATTTATATAAACTGCTTTGTGATATATGACAGCAACCCCGTCACTACCCCTTATAAACCGTTAAACTTTTTAAAATTATCAAGACCTAAATTGTAAAAAGTCATAAAAAATAAAGGGTGATATATATTAATCATGTATAATATTTTCCACCCTTTTACTTCTTGTTCAAGAAACGCGCCCTATTCTTGAATAAGCTACTACATAATGTTTGCGAATTGTTCACTAGACAGGTAGGTTTAACTAACTTCGTTTCATGTGCATTTCCATTAATCTTTCTAAAATTAACCACTTTTTCAAACATCCGCATTACCTTTTAACCAACTGATTTATCATTTTATTTCCTTGTATTAATTTTCTTAATTATGTTATTATATAAAAATATCTTTTAAGGGGCGTGAAGTTTTGAATAGATACTTAGCCCTCTCTATTTTGGTTATAATATATAGCTTTTCCTGTTATTTTATTTACGATTACCCACAAGCTATTGGTGTTCAAGAAATCAATCTTACGGAAAACCAAAGTTCAGACTACCCAATTGATGATAATGGAAAACTAAAGAATATTAATGTTATCATGGCAACTGTTTTAGTCATAATTACCTTAATTATTACTAGTTCCTTTAATCTGATTTCTATATTTACTAGAAGACTTATGCTAATTACCATCATTTTTTATCAATCCAATTACGTGATCAACTCTTTTGAATAAATATCTACTAACCTTAATTTCAAAGGAGGAAATGAAAAATGATGTGGATTCGATTTATTATGATGTGTATGTTCTTGGTGACTATTACTGCATGTTCTTCATCACCTTCCCCAATAGACCACGATAATAAGAATGCGGCTCAGGATGAAACGAAAAAAGAAGAACACGAGATACATTGGTCTTATTCTGGGGATACTGGACCAGAATATTGGGAAGCCTTAGACTCGTCTTTTAAAGCATGCGGAAGAGGAATGAAACAATCTCCCATCAACTTAGAAGATGCAAAAGCAAATAAAACTTCAGAGGCAGATATCCGAATCAATTATCAGCCGAGCTCCTTTACAATTAAAAATAATGGACATACTGTGCAAGCAGATACAAACACAGACGAAAACTCTATTGTTATTGATGATAAGGAATATAAATTAGTTCAATTCCATTTCCATGTTCCATCTGAACATCAAATGGAAGGAAAAAATTTGGATATGGAGCTGCATTTAGTACATAAAAGTGAAGACGATCAATTAGCTGTACTTGGTGTATTGATGAAAGCAGGAAAAGAGAATAAAACTCTAGCAGAACTCTGGTCAAAGTTACCGAAGGAAGAATCGGAAGAAAATATTCTATTGGAAGAGGAAATTAATCTTTCTTCTTTATTACCTCAAGACAAAACGGCGTACCATTATAACGGATCCCTAACCACCCCACCTTGTTCTGAAGGGGTAAAGTGGACAGTTTTTGCTGAACCGATTTCAGTATCTCAAGAACAAATTGACCTATTCACATCCGTCTTCCCAGACAATCATCGACCAGTTCAACCTTGGAACGATCGAGATGTATATGAGGTTTTAACTCATGAAAATTGACCTTAGATTTTGTCTTCTAAAGCTTTAAGATCTATTCTTATTTATACTTCAATAGAAAAAAGGTGAGCTGGAAATTATTTTTCAGCTCATCTTTTTTCCTTTTTGAAAATCCTCAGATTCAGTCGTCTTCATTTTGTTCAACAATATGGCCCTTAAATGGAAAATGAGCGCTTATCCAAGTTACTTTTTTAGGAGGTATTGTAAACCCTTAAACTCATAGAAATCTTCCGGTCTACATACCCAAATTCTTTATATAATTTCTTAGCAATACTATCAAAAACGATAAAGTGGTAATATCTTGAGAATTGACAATTACATGTTTCTGATAGATAATTTCTCTAAATTAATAAAAAATGTTTTCTAGGGTTCCGCGGTTTATTTTATCCGGTCAGGTCCGAGAGAAAACACACAGTAACACTGTGGACACGGAGGGATAAAAGCCCGGGAGATATCATTAACGATATTTTCCGGGCTTTTTTGTTTTTCGTGTTAAACAAAAACTTATTCTATGGGGAAATGGAGTTGATATTTGTTGAATTTATCTGTACTTCCTGGAACAATGTCTGTCTTAAAATTAGATCCTTCTAAAGCTATTCCTAAATGGGCTCTTGAAAATAAAAATTTTGTTTCAATTACTTATACAGATGAAGAACTATCTATAGTATGTGCAGAAGAAGTAGTACCGTCGCATGTTGAAAATATTGAAATAAGTAACGAATGGAGATGTATTAAAGTGGAAGGACCTCTTGATTTTTCACTGACAGGAGTATTATCTTCCCTTGCTTCCCCACTTGCTGAAGCTAAAATTAGTATCTTTGCCATTTCTACTTATAACACAGATTATCTTCTAGTTAAGTCAGACACTTTAGAACAAACTTTACAGATATTATCTGAACACGGACATTCTGTCATCTAATAATAATTTGCACTCAAACAAACATAACTGGAATGATCTATAACCTCCTTTGGCTCAAAGCTAAAGGAGGTTATTTTAGTATCCTAGATACATTGAATTCCTATAAGGGGTAACTAGCGAAGCTGGTTCAATAAACCTTACTCCAGAAAATGGCCCTTAACATAAAGAAAGAGCACAATTCTTGCTGTAGAATTGCGCCCTTTAATTGAATAAATAAAATATAAAATTAGTCCTAAAATCACTTAATGCTTCTTCAACTAAACTGCACCGTTGTTAATAGGATGAACCATCCCAAAGATATTTTTTAATCAAATCCATATTCACTTCAACTCCAATTCCCTCTCCCTGTGGAATACAGACCTTTCCATTCACTGGCTTAACAGGAAGAAGCTCCGAGAAAGGATTCTCCATCACATCCCATTCGGCCGGCTCAATAGCATCCTCCCCCATTTTGCTCCATGGCTTCAGGTTGGCCAGACAAAACAAGGTATATAGACGAGTTATCACTCCATCATAGCTATGAGGGGAAACACGAATTCCAAAATGGCGTGCAAGCTTCAAAGTGTCGAAAAAATCATCTATTCCATTTTCATGCATGATATCCGGTTGAATGATGTCAATTGACTTTTTAGTAAGCAGTGGTATAAATTGCTTTGTACTTTTGATGTTTTCCCCGCCGGCAACAGGAATGGACAGGTTGGAACGAAGGAACTGATAATCCTGAACCTGATCCATTGGCATCGGCTCTTCCAGCCACAAAAAATTCGCCGATTTAGAAAAACACCTCTCCCACTTTCGGGAGGTTGCCAAATCATAGCTTTGATTGGCATCCAGAATAATTCCCACCTTCTCGCCGACGGTTTTCTGAAGAGCTTCGATATGCTCCAGGTCTTCCCTGAATACCCTACCTCCTATCTTGACTTTTATTTTCCCCAACCCGTTTAAAACACTTTCTTCCGTCATTCTGAGAGAATGCCTTATCCAATCTGAGTGATCCGAATAAGACTGGAACGAAGCATAAACCGGAATACTGCTTCTAAAGCTTCCTCCCCAAAGCTCACAGACAGAAAGATGGGCATATTTAGCAACAATCTCGGTTAAAGCCATACTAACAGCGGAGGCTGCACGCTGATGCCACTTCTTCACAGTGCCGACAAGCTTCAGCCGGTCAGTTACCTTTTTTCCAATTAAGAAAGGAATAATTCTCTCTTTAAATCCGATGTCCAGGGTCGGCAACCAATCAACGCATTCCCCCCAGCCATGTACACCCGATTCCGTGATAATCCGGATAAGATAGCAGGACCGGTAATACTTGTAGCCATTTGCATCCCCATATGGCTGAGATAGCTTATAGAATAAGGGGTAGGTTTCGATTTTTTGGATTTTCATACGATCACACCTTTTTTTGCATTAAAAAACTCCTAAATAGTGTTGCCTATCAAAGGAGCTTTGTTTCAGAATAACGATATTTATTTAAGAGGTATTTAGCATTGGCTTTTTAGTGGTAAGCTCTGTTAAACTTGCCTGGTTAATAAAAAACCCTGGAGTTTAAGTACATTTCTTCAAAATTTTCGCTTTACAATTTAACATGTTATTCAACAATCTGACCCTATAATGGAACAACTTATTTGTTCTTTTCTCTTTCATTAAAAAAACGCCCACAGATAAAACATCCAAAGGTGCAAAACGGTGCAACTTTTTTGATTACGGTACAACTTTATTTCAAATTTATATGTAAAGAATGAAATACTATATAAACCCAAAAGTTTAATTAAGGCTTCAATGTCCGGTTTTCCGCCTGAATCAGTAAAAATAATCTCTCCATCTAATACCGTACCATCATGAATATCTATTGTTAATAATTCCGGGAACTTTGCAGTAACCTCGTTGTTTATCAAGACTTAATTTTAAAAAAACTTTTTAATAAAGGGTTAATATATATTAGTCATGTATAATATGTGAAACACGAAGAATTTTTTCTTCCCCTTTTTTCTATAATTTTTCGTCAACTAATGAACAATTATAGTTTTAAAATAAGATTCGATTATTTATAAAAACTCCAATCACCTTAAAAAGTTTAAGCAAAATTCCCAATTATGTTATTCCATAAAAGGGCCATTTAATGGAGTACAGGGCAGGAATATTTTGTGGGGAAGTCGAAGTTGTTTTATCGAATAGCAACTACGGTATCGAATTTTTGAAACTATTTGAACATGATGGCATTCACGAAATAAGGTTCGCGAATATTCCAATAGTAGAGGGTTTACGAAGTGTTGTTCGTTAACAAGATGTTATATGACATACCCGAAAACCCAATTTCACATTTTCCTATACTGTGACTTTTCTTTGTTATCATGAACTGTGACAAGGTGTTTTTTGTTTGGAAGGAATTTGTAACTTTTTAATAGAATAATTATGAAGATGATCAGATAATAAATTTTTACACATAAGGAGATAAAACTATGGCAAAAAACAAATTACTAAGAATGGACAATGTCGGCATCGTTGTAGAATCCCTTGATGACGCAATCTCTTTCTTCGAGGAGATTGGCTTGAACCTCGAAGGGCGAGCCACTGTCGAAGGTGAATGGGCTGGTCGCGTAACCGGATTGGGTTCTCAGTGCGTAGAGATTGCTATGATGGTTACACCAGATGGCCACAGCCGACTTGAACTTTCACGATTTCTCACCCCACCTACTATATCAGATCACCGGACTGCTCCTGTAAACGCCCTCGGTTATCTACGCGTCATGTTCACCGTTGAAGACATTGACGAAATGGTATCCAGACTCATTAAGTATGGTGCTCAGCTCGTTGGCGAAGTGGTTCAGTACGAGGACTCGTATCGGCTCTGCTACATTCGTGGAACCGAAGGACTTCTAATCGGTTTGGCGGAACAACTCGATAACAAATAAATAAGTGACGTTTTATAAAAAGCCTTTACTGAAATATACATTACTGAATTAAAAATTGAAACAGAAAAGCAGTGTGAAAGTAACTTAAAGAAGTCGGGTACGTCATATAAAACAGCATTCAAGCTGCGGGACTCTCCGAGCCCCTTGGTCACCAGGAGAAGAAGCAGGGAAGCAGATTCAGATTAGTACTGTTAATCATTCTATTATGTATAAAAAAAAGAGAATATATGCTTGATTTAAACATAGTATCCTCGTTTATTATAGTATAGTTAATCATTATCATGGCGAGTGTACAGTCGAACTTTGATATCAAACTTTGAAAGTATTAACCTAATGCCATCTAGTTTAAGTTACCAAGACCTAAATCGTAAAAAGTCATAAAAAATAAGGGGCAATACATATTATCCATTATCCGGTTTTATGATTGAATATCTGTCATGGAGATGGCTATTTATTGGGATAACCCCTTTAGTATTAGTCGTTATTGTTCTTGCATTTAAATATTTAAAGAATGTTGCTGAAACAACAAAAGCGAAATTAGATATTACAAGTGTCATTTTGTCAACGGTTGGTTTTGGCTCTATTTTATTTGGATTTAGTAGCGCAGGAAGCAAAGGGTGGGAGAACCCTGTTGTCATTACAACAATTATCGTCGGAATAATCGTTTTACGATTTTATTTTGTTTACGTCAAATAAAATCCAAAGACCCTTTATTAAATCTATCTGTTTTTAAGTATAAAATTTTCACTATCACATCGTTCATTAATGTATTAATTACGTTAATTATGTATGCGGATTTAATTCTTTTACCAATATACTTGCAGGATGGACGAGGTTTTACAGCTTTTGAAGCAGGTTTACTTTTATTACCTGGAGCTGTGATTAATGCCTTCCTATCACCTGTCACAGGTAGAATGTATGATAAATACGGAGCTAAACCACTCTTTGTGACAGGTTTACTTTTTATCATTATTTCCATGTGGGGAGTCATTGATTTAACTGAATCTACAACCTATCTATATTTAATGGTTCGTACATGTATTTTACGAATTGGATTAAGCTTTATAACTATGCCGTTAAATACAGCAGGATTAAATGCTTTACCAAGAGAACTGAGTTCACATGGTTCGGCAGTAAATAATACTGTTCGCCAATTAGCAGGTGCTATTGGAACAGCAGTTGTCATCACAGTGTATACCATTCAAACAACTTCACATACCTCTGAGCTATCTATGGAAAATGAAAATATTACAGCTACGCAACTAGCGAAATTAGCTTCTATCTTTGGCTCAAGTGATGCCTATCTATTTATGTTAGTCTTATCTTTTGTGGCGTTAATTTTTGCTTGCTTTATGCCTAACAAAACAGTAAGTTCAAAAAGTATGCTTGAAAAAACTGGTATGACAAAAAAGGCAAAGGTAATCACCTAAATTTAACATTGTTATTCAACGTAATAAAATGAAAGCATATCTAAGATTTGTCAGATATGCTTTATTTAGAATTCTTACTAATGATAGTACAATTTCATCCATTATTTTACAATCCAATTCATTAAAATAACTATCAAAGTCTTATTCCATTATATTGATACAAAGCTATATAGGAAAAAATTAGAAAACTCAAAGGAATTCTACTTCCCGCACTGGCAGCGTAGAGGTCAATATGCCCTATTTTTCTATGTAAAAACAAAGAGCCTTTCCGGATTGGAAGGCTCTTTACTCACTGTTACATCATGAACTACTGTTTTAATTCGAGTAGTGAACAGCACTACATGTGTGGACTGCAATTGGCAACACATAGAATTTTGGTGGGTTTATCAACACATTCCTAAGATAACTTCATTGAGAGGCTTTCAAAAACTACTCAAAACTAAACTTATTGTAAGTTTTTCATTCTACCTGTTGAGATACTGCCAATTTCTAATAGCAGTGCCTTCTTAACGCCTTAACCCTCGATACTTGTTTTACCACTTCGATCGAATCGAATATTATTTCGAACTGTCCATGCAATTGCAAAAATCCAACCAAACCCCAAAATACTATAGCTAACAAAGGTTAGTTCAGAACTAATACCCATTGCATTTAGAACTGTGTTTAAATTCGTAAGAATAATAAATCCTCCAACAACAACACCTAGTAAATAGGAAGGAATGATACGAACTAGGTATGCTGCAATTGGTGCGGCAATGACTCCACCAATTATAAATGCTGCAACCCAAATCCAATTTAATTGTTCCCAACCTAAAAATAGTAAAAATCCTAAAGTAGCCGATGTTGTAACAGCAAATTCGCTTGCACCCACTGTTCCAATTACTTTTCTAGGTACTGCGTCTTTCCTAGATAAAAGCGTTGGAGTATTAATTGGTCCCCAACCTCCACCACCAACTGAATCGAAAAATCCCGCAACTGCTCCTAAAGGTACTAAATACCAAGTTGAAGATCCCTCAGATTCTTCTCCTTCCGTATCTTTTGAATTGTTCTGTTTAAACGAAAATCGTGATAGCACATAAATACCCATTAAGATTAAGAAAAAAGAAAGATACGGCTTGATCAAATCCCCGGATATACTACTCAAGAACGCCGCCCCAATAAAAGCACCTAATGCCCCTGGGATCATTAATTTAAAAAGCATTTTTTTATCTACATTCCCAAAACGATAATGAGAAACACCTGATGCTGCAGTTGTAACAATTTCAGACATGTGAACGGAAGCAGAAGCCACTGCTGGTGCCACACTAAACGCCATTAATAGTGATGTTGAAGTAAGTCCATACCCCATTCCCAGTGAGCCATCAATTAATTGAGCAAAAAAGCCGACAATAGCAAAAATAAGTAACTTTCTCATAGTAATCTCCTTAATGTCCTATTCCAAACACAAACAAAACATATAAGTATAGTGTGTTTTCATTTTGAAATAGACCCTTTTTCTGTTATATATATTAGTAAGTTCATAGACAATGTAAATTGATCTTTTTCATTTCGACTTTTCAAGGTCAAGATTCAAACGTTTAAACATCATTCTTCATATGATTAATAAGATAACATCGGAATTTAATTCACAGTATTTAAATAGGATTAATATGTATAATATATATGAGCAATGTTTAAATGTCTATACTAAGTTAATTGAAAATTCGTAGTTTTCTCCTAAATCTACATATCTCTTTTATAGATACTAAGAGATTCCTCAAAATAGTTCATCCTAAATCTTGCTCGAATTGTGTGAAAGTGAATTTGGGTAGTCATTCACACAACAAAAAGCAGGGGAATTCGATTCCTCTGCTTTTATTAAATTAAATCATTTTTTAAATATGCTAATCATCACTTGAATGACAAAAATGAACAAAATGATAAAGGAGTAAAACCGAATGATAAGATCATCAAATCCTCCACAACAATACGCAAGTTTAACGGCATTTTGATAAAGGATAATTGCTAGAAATAAATTCATAAAAGTAAATAAGAATTTAATTATTATATTTTTCACACAAATCGTTAAACTTATTATAATTATCTCAAAAAACAATAAAAAAAATTCTAGAAATGGTCTAATAAATTCATACATCTTAAACCTATCCTCCTTTATTATTAATAAAAGGAAATATAGTAAGATTTATCGTTGATCAAGATCCTCACAATTTCATTGTATGTACTAATATTAGAACCATTTACCAATAAATTAAAAAGATTGGGAGCATCTGAACTAGGACGAACTCTTTTTCGGTTAACCCAACCATCGCCCAAAGGCCGCCACCAAGCATCATACCGTAACTTGCCTCTTTCGTTTAAGTGCTCAACTAACGCACCTTTTTGCTGAATAACAGGTTTACTGTACATTTGGCACAGAATCCAATGAACCGTTCATTAAGTATTTCATTCATCTATGAATTGAAGTAGCGTTTTCAATAATCTCATCAACCTAATTTTTCCTAGTAGAATTAATATATCTTGTTCCTTGAAAAAGTACCGATATCTCCTTCTGAAAGAATACCATACTCCTTGCCTGAAACATGAAATTCTGAAATCAAGATTTGGTATAATTTTTTCAAATTTTCAAAAAATAACTTGACGAATATTTCCAGGCTAACTATAATTTTTTAAGAAAGGAGTATAACGGTCTTTTTTTTTGGATGTTAATGCAATCGTTTGCACATGTAGACTAAACAGATACATCCAAACTAGAATTCACTCCTTTTTTCTGCTTGTTTGGCCGTTTACAAAACATAGAAATGAATAGAAATCCAGAAAGGAGGTTACTCACTCGTAACCGGCAATCAAAACAATTTGTAACTTTTTCAATCAAACTGCTAATTTCAAGTTAGACATGTTCTTTTTAAACTTGTAAAAAAGAGTTATTTTCCGGCAACGACTTATCATTCTATGAAAGTTATTTTTAGTAAACCAAGTAAAAAAAGAAGGAGTATTCGTTTATGAGAAAAATATCCTATACAATACTAGCTTTTATGCTATGTTTGGTTGCTTTATTCTCAAGTTACTCACCTGCTCAGGCTGAAGTAAAGTCCGACTACAAATTGTATGTTATGGCCCCTTTAGGGGAAGTAACAGATTGGGATTCATTTAAAAAACAATTGGTTCAATTAAAAGAAAGTGGTGTATATGCATTAACAACAGATGTGTGGTGGGGTCTTGTCGAAGGCAATGGAGATAATCAATTTGACTGGTCTTACTATAAAAAATATGCGGAAGTAGTTGAGTCGTCAGGGTTAAAATGGGTGCCTATTATGTCTACACATCAATGCGGAGGTAACGTAGGAGACGATTGTAACTACCCTCTTCCGACATGGATATGGGATGAAGATTCTGTAGAAAATATGGCGTTCAAAAGTGAAAGCGGTTACCTGAATAAAGAGGCGCTTGCTCCTTGGTGGGATGAAGCGACAGGCCAATATAATGAATTATACAAGTCGTTTGCAAAGAACTTTGCTGACAAAAAAAGTCTCATAGTTAAAATTTATTTAAGCGGAGGTCCGGCTGGTGAACTAAGATACCCGTCCTACCAATTTGCAGATGGATGGGACTATCCTGAAAGAGGTCAACTTCAAGCCTATACAGAAGGCGCTAAAAAAGATTTCAGGCGCGCTATAAAAGAAAAATACGCAACCCTTAAAAAATTAAATACTGCTTGGGGTACAAAACTTAAAAATTGGAATCAAATTCAGCCTCCAAACAACGGTGATGAGTTCTTTACTAGTGGTGAAGCATACAGTTCACAATATGGTAAGGACTTCATGGAATGGTATCAAGGTGCCCTTGAAGATCATTTACAAAAGATTGCTAAAGTTGCTCATAAACAATTTGATAGCACCTTTAACGTGCCCATTGGAGCGAAAATTTCAGGTGTTCATTGGAAAATGAATGACCCTGAAATGCCGCATGCCGCCGAGTACAGCACGGGATACTATAACTATTCTCAATTACTTGATCAGTTTAAGAAATCTGATTTGGCCATCACGTTTACTTGTTTAGAAATGGGAGACCACGACGCATATAATGCTCCTTACTACAGTGCTCCTAGAAAGCTAGTTACTCAAATTGCTAACTTGGCGAATGAACGGGGTATTTCATTAAATGGCGAAAATGCACTCCCTCTTATTAATAACGAGTGGGGATTTGATAATTCTGCAGAAGTCGTTTTCAACTACAACTTTGAGGGTTTTACTTTACTAAGAATGACTTATTTATTCAATGATGAAGGAAATCCGACAAATGAATTTAACATGATGAGGGATAAATTGGGGGTGAAATCCGTTCCTGTTACATTTACAGTTAACAATGTTCCTTCAGCGGCAGGCCAGGGAGTTTACTTGACTGGAGCTAGAGGAGAGATTGGGAGATGGAATCCTGCTGAGTACGAATATAAGCTAACGCAAAATTCAGACGGAAACTGGAGCGGTACGTTCAATTTAGGTGCTGATCGGTTGTACGAATTCAAGTTTGTGCTAAAAGATGCGAATGGTAACATTACGTGGCAGCATGGCGATAACAACAGCTATCATACGCCTTCGACCGGTGTTGGAGAATACAGTTCCTCTTGGTAAAAGTAAGAAACTTCCTCAAATATGTCCCAATATAGGAGGAATTTATTTTTTCTTTGATAAACTGTAACTCAAATCCTTGATTTTATTGAATTTTTAATTACATTTTCTTGCAAGAGGGTGTTCTAAAATAACCTTTTAGGACACCCTTTTTATTTGATATTATTCTTAACCCGTATTAATTCTTGAAAATACCGCGATCAATTTTGCCAGTGCAAAGTTCAAAAGAGCTGTGAATGTCGGTACATGGTAATGTTTGGTGTCTTATGGTTCTTATTTCAATCGGCAATTTTGTTTCAAGTTCTGGATTGGGAACAATTGTCATGACACCAATAACCAGCATGCTTGCACTTCATACTCAGATTGACCATGGAAAAATAAGGATAGAAAAAGACCGAAAACAGTCTTTTTCCTTTAGCTATAATTAACAGCAAAATAGTAAATCCTCTTAAAAGACAATACAAATCCTAGTCCCTTTACCCAATGTACTCTCCACAACTATTTCACCGCCATGCGCTTCCACAATCTGTTTAGCTATGGCCAGTCCCAAACCGCTTCCTTTATGTGTTTCACCTGTATTTGTTCCGCGATAATAGCGCGTAAACAATTCTTCTAATTCTTCATTTGCAATGCCAATTCCATTATCCTCTATTAAAATATAGACATGTTCTTGTTGTTTTTGAACGGCAATCTGAATAATGGTTTCTTGCGGATTATGAACAATGGCATTATAGATTAAATTCATTAAGGCACGTTGTATCAAGGTTCTATCGCAACAAAACGAATACTTGTCAATCTCTGGTTTAAATTCCAAGTGGCTTTCCTCATATAAGGGATGATTTAAAATTTGAATAATCGATTCCCTTACGACTTCAACTAAATCCTCGTCATTCTTATTTAATGGAAAGGAAGTGCTTTTTAGCTTATATGTGATGTTTAGATCTTCAATCAAATGTGCAATATAATCCGATTTTTCTAGGATAATATCCAGGTATCTCTTCTTTTCTATTTCCTCCAGCTCGTATTCCTGAATTAATTCGGAATATCCCTTAATGGAAGCAAGCGGGGTTTTAATATCATGTGTTATATTTGTCACCCACTCCTCCCTCGTCTTCTCCAGTTTCCTTCGTTCATCCTCGTTCGACTTTAGGCTGGATGACAATTCATTTAAGTTCTGAAAGACATTTTTATAAATGCCCTTTGGTTTATATTCGGTTTGAAAATGACCTTTGGCAAGGTTTTGAATCCCATTAATGATTTGAACAAGTGGTTTTGCTAACCGATTACTGAAAAAGTATCCAAAAAACAAGGCGATAAAGGTGACCACCAATACGACAGTCAAGATAATGAAAAGGATATCTCGTATAAGCGTTTCTGGCCGATAATTGATACTGCCTTTCCCTATGACACCTTCCGGAAATCCCATGATATAACTTAGATCCCGATTTCCTCTCTTTAGCTTCCCAACAAAAATAGTTGAGTTCTCAAGAGCTCCTGTAAACTTATGATAGTGAATGAGATCGGCAGGTGTATAATGCACAGGAGCTTTTTCCGGTTTAAATCGACTGTATATTTCTGTCCCATTTTCGTCCAGGACTTGGATCCAGATATCCCCTTGTTCCAGCTCAGCTAACATGGAATCCGGAATCGTTATCTTCCCGTTTTCAAACCGAATATGAGTCTCAAAATCTAAGGTATAATAACTCGGATTCTGATAAGGCAAAAAATGATCCTGTTTGCCATAATTACTGTATAATAGGAAAACGTTAATAACGAGAAACACAAAAAAGGACAGCAGCAGGCTTAGAACCATAAATATGAGAAATTGTCCGGTAATTTTCCATTTCATTGATCAATTCCCTCGTACTTGCAGCTTGTAGCCTAATCCTTTAACGGTTTTAATCCATTTCGGTTTACTCGGATCATCCTCTATTTTTTCTCGCAGCCTGCGAATGTGGACCATGATGGTATTGTCATTCCCAAAATACTCTTCTCCCCAAACCGCTTCACAAATTTTACTTTTGCTGAAAATTTGGTTCGGATGATTCGCTAAATAAATCAGCAATTGAAGTTCCTTCGCTTTAAGTGTAATCGACTGATTTCCTTTTTTGACTTCCCCTGTATTCGGAAAAATCTTGACGTCTCCAAACGTAATCAATTGATCTTCAATTTTGGCTTGAGCAACATACTCGTTTCTCCGCAATTGTGCCTTGATTCGAAATACCACTTCTTTTGTGCTGAACGGCTTCGTGACATAATCATCTCCACCAATTCCAAGACCAAGGAGTTTGTCAATTTCATCCGATTTGGCTGATAGGAAGATAATCGGTGCAAACGTTATCTCTCTCATCTTTTGGCAGACCTCATAGCCCTCCATATCCGGAAGCATGATGTCAAGGATAATAATATCAGGCTTATTTTTATCGCAAAGTTTGATTCCCTCTCGACCTGTTGTTGCTTTATCAATCTGCCCGAAACCATCCTTCCTCAAGACGGTTTCAAGCAGATTTAAAAGATCAACTTCATCGTCCACAAGTAATACTCTCTTGTTCACTAACCCCGTTAATGACATGTGCAAGATTCCTTTCTTTTCATCCTATACGCTTTATAGTACATCTTTTGTTCGAAAACGTAAAAATCCGATGCAGATCGTCAGAAGGAATAAGAAGATGGAAACAATCAGCATGATTAGATTTTTTCCGCTCATATCAAACACGTGGTTCAGGGACGAAACAATCGGATAATCCCATGGATAAAAAATCCAATATTTTTCTGAATTTGCGACTAGCATGGACGGAAAAGCAAGTCCTGCCCCCATAACCATCGGGACACCAAAGTGGCTAAACTGATAACTCAAATAAAAGATAACCCCGGTAATGCCCAAAGAGGAAAGAAACATGATCATGAATCGTTCTGTTATCCATAAAAATGGGATTTCGTCCAGGCCAAGCAAGTAAGCTGCCAAAACCATTCCAACATAAAGCAATACGAGACTATACAGGATAATCCCCATGCCCACAAGTAATTTGGAAATATACACCTTCTCCTTTTCTACCGGTAATGACAGCAGCTGTTTCCAGCTATTGTTACTATGCTCCATTCTTGCCATCATTGCCAGGACAATGGTAATAATGAGCGGTAAGATCAGCCAGCTGTACACCGCGATACTCCCTTGATATAAAAATGCTCTAAATACATCTTCCACTCCTTCTGTTCGATCCATTTTTGCAAACATCCAGCCCTGAAAAAGGGCAAACAACGTTAAAATCGTTGTGATCAAAATAATTTTCGATCGTCTTAATTTGTAAAATTCTACTTGTAATAACTTCTTCATCGGTCTTTCCCCCTTACAGAACATCTTTTTGTTTAAAATGCCACAATCCTAAACCCAAAAAGGTAAGCATAAGCAATAGATTGTTTCTTACCATCTCTGTTAATTCCTCATTGACAAGTCCATCCGTAAAGAAGGGAAAGGCATACGGGAATAATTTTGCGGCAGAGGGATGCTGAAATATAATGGTAGATAGAATAACCCCACCAAATCCAATGACTATTGGAAGAATGGCATTTTTAAAGTAGGAACTAAGCCAATTTTGCAGGCTTGCGACAGATAGAACCATCAAGATTTGTTTCCCAACATAACTTACGTAATCGCTCCATTCCACAGTTTCTGGAAAATCCATCATATACCCAACCAAAACAAGTCCCAACATATTTAATAGAATAAGAATCATGCTAAACAATAAGCCTGCTAGAAATTTAGAAAAATAAACACTCTCACGCCGGACTGGCAAGCTTAAGATTTGTTTCCAGTTGTTTTTGCTTTCTTCCACTTGATAGATTAAGGCATAGATGATCGCGATAAACATCGGTAAAAACATTCCCCATCCTAGTACAAGATGATTTTCTAATAATAGTAAATCCCAAGAGCTATATCCTGGTTCTGCTGTATCCAGCAGGTAATCATAACGGAGACTAAAATCCACAAACATCGCCAGGGTAGTTCCAGCAGGAATGACAAGTAAAAATAACCAGATCAAACCCTTTTTCTGTTTGTAGCCTTCCAGCCAAATTAACGTTCCAAGCTTCATACCATCCCCTCCTTGCTCCCAATAATAGATAAAAAGATTTCCTCTAAAGAATGCTTTTTCATCATTAATTGGTGCACCTCATACCCATTCAAAATAAGCTCACGATTGATTTTAGCTGGTTGAAGCCCGGCGTCAAAATAGAGAAAACGCTGATCCTTCGTAAAGGGAATACCACTATCAGTTAAATAGGTTTCCACTTCGTCCATAGGTTCCGCCTCCAGTTGGATTTCTGCTTTTTGTTTATCCCGCAAATCCTCTATCGTTCCTTGAAATAACAACTTCCCTTTGTTAATGATCCCTACATGGGTGGCCATTAATTCGATTTCACTTAAAATGTGGCTTGATATTAAAACGGTAATCCCATATTTTTCAGGCAAGCTTTTAATCAGCTCACGTACTTCAATAATACCTGATGGATCCAAGCCATTTGTTGGCTCATCAAGGATTAACAGCGCTGGATTTCCCAAAAGGGCCTGAGCTATTCCAAGCCGCTGCTTCATTCCAAGTGAAAATTTCTTCACCGCTTTATGCTGAACATCGACTAATTTTACAATCTCTAACACTCGAGTCATTTCACTTTTTTCCACGCCTAATAGTTTTCTTGTAACCTCCAAGTTTTCATATGCCGTTAAATGTCCGTAATAAGAAGGTGTTTCAACCAACGAACCAACACGTTTTAAAATATCGAGTCGCTCTTTCTTTATCGATTTCCCAAATACCGCTACTTCCCCTTTTGTTTCCTTAATTAGTCCGAGCAGCATCCGAATTGTTGTTGATTTCCCGGCACCATTTGGCCCAAGAAATCCATAAATCCCACCCATCGGAACCTGTATATTTACTTGATCCACTGCCAAAAACTTTCCAAACTTCTTCGTTAAGTTCGATGTTTCAATAATATAAATAGACATTTATTTCTCCTCCATTACCTTTCGTTACACTTATTCTAATCCACGTACCTTAACTCTTAATTGGCTGTACCTTAACTAAACCTTAAAAATAAAAAAATCAAGGAATCCCCTATTTGGAGTATCCTTGATTTCTAACGGCATTCGTATCATGAAATCTTTGGTTATACTATAAGTAGAAAGTTGCTTATATAAAAAAGACTGTTCGGTGCTCAAACACCAAACAGCTATACATAGAAAGTCCTATCAAGGGGATCAGCGGATTGTGGGAAATATAACTCGCCCTATTGCACTGTCTAACAATTGGGGTGCAGTTCAAGCGAGAATAATAGAACAAAAACAGCTCGCAGAAAGGACCGGATTAACTTGAACGCACAATTAGGGGGTTATACACAATAAAAGTAAACGAGTACTGTGGGTTCCGTTATTGTGCAAAATTTGAAATTCATGGAACACCCGAGGTTTAGAAACATGTAAAGACCGCAAAGCTTACTTAAAGAAGAGCTTTGCAGCCTGTCTGTCCCTTATTTTACTGAGATAAAAGCGATCGTATTCCCTTTGGAATCCAATGCACGATACAGATACATCCATTGACCTTTTACTTTGATATATGTTTCATCGACTCTCCAAGGGTCATTTGTTGTCTTAAGATGACAAAGTACTCTTTCATTTAATTCGGGTCCATATTGATGAACCCAACGTATAAAGAAAAACTCGATAAGACGAATCTAACTATAAATTAAACAGAGATAAGGCTGTCCTTTTAAATCAAGATTACTGATTTATGGGACAGCCTCATCCTTTATTTGAAATAGATTTTATTCATCATGAATCAAGTGCCAAGGCTTGCTTTTGTTTTTTCCGAAAAACAACTTTAGATAATAAAACACTACATTCGTATAAAAATAACAGTGGTATAACGACGATAACATCTGAAACAAAATCTGGTGGTGTTATGAGAATAGCTGTTACGACTAAAATAAAATAAGAAACCTTTCTCATTTTTTGCAAGCGGTATGGATTTAAAATTCCAAGACTAGTTAAAAACATAATAATCACCGGTAGCTCAAATAAGAATCCAAAAGGAAGTATAATATGAACCATAAAACGAAAATATTTATCAGCAGTAAAAAAGGTCATAAACATTTCATCAGATAATGAAAGTAGGAAGTCAAATACTAATGGAAAAATGACAAAATAACCGAAGGAAATTCCTATTATAAAGAGAATAAACAATGCTGGTATATACGCCAACGTTACCTTTCTTTCATTTTCGGATAATGCTGGCTTTACAAATAGCCAAATTTGATGTGCCGCTATCGGTATTGTACCTGCAATGGCGATAACACCTGACAGTAATAAATAGACCCACAGTATGTCGCTAGGTCCAAGAACTGCTAACTTTAGTGATGTATCTTGAAGTAACCAATTGTAAATGTCTTGCACATAAATAAATGACAAGATTATCAAAATAATGAAACTGCCGAGTATAATAATTAGGCGTTTTCTCATTTCACTTAAATGATCGATAAGATTCATTTCCCTGTTTTCCATAGGCCACCACTTTCTAATTACTAAAAAGAGATGCAAGTAAGAATCAGCTACCTACACCTCTTTTGAATTCATTTTTATTAAACTGCTTTTGGTTTATTTGTTTTTTCTTCTGTGCTAGGCTCGTCATTTTTTTGTTTATTTTGTTTTTCTTTTTCTTCCTGTTCATCATCAGAAACTAATTCACGTGTTGATTTTTTAAATTCCTTTAAAGTTGTTCCAAACGCACGGCCAATTTCCGGTAATTTTTTCGGACCAAAAATAACTAACGCGATTACAAGAATCAGAATAAGACCAGGAATTCCAATATTCTGTAACATAAAGATTCCTCCTTTATTTTAAATAGCTTGTTTCCTTACAGATTCAAAGTTATATAGTTTAAAATCAGCTTTCTGGGCGCAGATTTGACAATGAAAATTCCCAGAGATTTTATTTTCGTCGGAGATTGGTTGAACATGTGGAAGAAAAATCATTTTCAACCCTTTATTAACATGTTTTTTACACACGACGATCATGAAAAATGCACCTCTCTTACTTAGGAACGAAGGTTTAAACGTACCCATATACGTTTAAACCCTTCTTTTTAAGCAGACCAGAGTTTTCTATAAATCATTCTTACTTTAATGGACCGCCTTGAACAGCTACTAGGCAAGAACGTCCAAAACTTTGACCAGGATATGGATTCCACGTTTCAGGATGTTGTACATCTAAGAATAAAGTGCGTTCATCTGGTGTTAACCATGGACCTGTTACTTCACAGCCTTTTGGACCTGAAGCAAATTGGAATGGCTCACCATAATTTTTTCCATCAGTAGGTACCATGAATACTCCACAGTTTTTATAAGCAGCATATTGGTTATCTTCAGTAGCAGCGTAATCTTCTACTACCCATAGATTTCCCTTGCTGTCAAAGTGAAGATTATCAGGACAAGTAATACCGCTTTGTTGTCCGCCGGCAACAAATACTTCGAATGTAAATGTATCACTGCCGTGATCACTATTTGCAGGTACAAAACGATAAATTTGACCGTGGAAATTTCCGTGACTAGAGTTATTTGTTAATGATAAAAATACACTTCCGTCATGTGGATGAATTTCCACGTCTTCTGGGCGATCTAGCTTTGTTGCACCTACAGCAAGAGCTGCTTCACGAGCATGTGTTAATACATCTGCTTGACTAGTGAAGAATTTTTTACCATCTTTTACATAGTTTTGCAGCTTTGTGTTAGTTGAATAGTCTAAAGCGATCCATGTTTGCTTATTAAGGTCTGCAACATATAATGTTCCGCTTTCTAAAATATCAAAGTTTGCTTCACGGTTATTTGGGTTAAATTTCTTTTTACTAATAAACTTATAGAAACTTTGATCGCGAGCGTCATCTCCCATATAAACAACAACTCTGCCATCTTTCGTTTGTCCCATAGCCGTATTTTCGTGAGCAAAACGTCCAAGTGCTGTATGCTTACGAACAGGTGCTTTTGCATTAAATGGATCTACTTCCATTACCCAGCCGTAGTGTTCATCTGTAAAGTTTGGCCAGCCATAGTCGTCACCATATTCCGTATTTTCTTCACAAGAAAGAGCTGTATTCCAAAGCGTACGTCCACCACTGCAGTTTCCAAGTGAACCTTCAACTACTTTTGCTCCTTTTACTGCTGAACTTCCAGCTGCAGCACCCGTTAATTGAATAGAGGTTGTCCCATCCACACGGCGGTTGTAGTTGTCATCTTGAACTAATGTCCATTTGCCTTTTTCCTTTTTAACATGAATAACAGATCCACCAACAGCTTCTTTTTGCATCTTTAAGAACTCTGGGTATTGTGCAAGATTAGCTTTATTATATGAAGATGGGTTAATTCCTAATATTTTCATATAGTTATCTGGCTCAGGAAATTCATGATTTACCCAGATTAAACCCTCTTCAGAATTATTTCCGCCCTCTAGGCTATCAATTGGAAAATATACTGTAAGGTCAGCTGCATCCCCAAATTTTTCACCTTTTGAATTAATTACATCTCCATAAGAAGCAATAATGTTATAGTGATAACCATTTGGAAGTACTAATTCATTTTCCCATGTACGTCCAATCGCTTTAAAAGGCGCAGTTAATGCCTTACCTTTCCCGTTAGGTTGTCCATCCATTAAATGATTTGCTGTTGCAGCATCTGCTTTAGATGCTAATACCCCTAGCCCAGATGATGCTGCTACGATTGCTGCTGTACCGCTCCCCATATATGTTAAAAACTTACGACGATCCATTAGTTTACTCTCTCCTTTTTTAAAAATAATAGTTTATTTAATTAACTCATTAAATATTATATTTATAAAAAATTAAGACAGTATTTAGGTATTTTATTGACTTTGTAAATCTAGAAAAGTCAGGAATATTTTCATAGAATCACTATTATTATTTGCTTTTATTTACATTTATTAAAGAAAAAACCTGTTAATTAAGCTGAAAATCCAAAATAATGTCGAACATTGCACTCTCCTGATAGGTATTACGCACTGTTTGTCGATAAATGACTAGAATTGTAATTTTACAATAAATTAACAAATTTACATTAAATAAATCTTTGATTTAATTGCAATAATAAGTAAAACATTTTGAAACAAATTAAAATATCTTTCATTTGAATGGATTCGACTAGAAATTGTACCAAGCAGGTATCTTGTTCACCACTTCTATAAACCGGTGCAAAAACAGAACGAATGTTACCAACAACGTTAACTACAGAACGGTTCATATCAATCTGAGAGTTGACCTGCTTTTTTTCTATTTGTCTTGGTATTTGTACCAAAATCTTAATAAATGTAGGTTGCTAAACAACGTAGGTATACATGGGTTTAGAATGAAATGGACCATCCCCTTTAATATCTCTTACTTTAAGTAAAATATAAGAATAGATGTCCAGAATAGTATGGTCATCATAATAGTAAGTTATGGTGTCTCCGCTGGTGTTGTTTATGAATCCAACTTCCTAGCCATTGTAATAGTGTCCAGGACGGTTGTTCCTTGACCAGCATACACACGAAGTAAGCTGTCTGGTTCGATTTCAAACCGGTCTCCAATACGTAAAAGGTAACCGCCTTGTTCGAGTAAATAATGGTTGCTTACATTTATATCGCTAATAAAGACTGCTTTTTTCATAAGAAAATTAATCTGTCTGGCGTGCTTTTCCGAATGCTGGACTAAGAATAACAGTTTTCCATCACTTGAGCTTCTTCCTCTAATTAATTGATCAGGCTGCTCTGTATTAACTGTTGCAAAGGAGGTATTTTCCAGAGGGTACTTTTTTTCATGAATCGTTATTTCGTTTTGGTCATAATCAATTTTCTCAAGCAGCAGCCTTTCTGACATATTAAAGGCCGGCGTCACTTTATAAAGGGCTTTCAAGTTCGAACTAAATCATGGCAATGGCTTGATGTATTTTCGTAACTATCGCTATCTCTTTATATACCAGCTACTTATTAAGCTGCATCTATACTCAAATATCAATAAAATATCCTTTCCCAACAAAATCATCTCAACTTGATATTAGTTTAATCTCAAATTGAGATATATAATAAAAGTAAGAAATTAAAGCAATCGTTTACAAAGTGGTAACTGCTTCGTTACTTCTTATATATTAGGAGGATTTAAAATGAGTAAATTAGCCAGAGATTCAAAAGTGAAGGATTTATTAGACAAACAAAAATTCAGTGAAAAAGATATTGCTAAGATGTCTGATCCACAGATTGAATATTACCACTGGCTCTATTTTGAAGATTCTGTTTACGATTATATGTAAGTAAAAAATAAAATAATAACGATGAAGCTTTTGTACTAGGTACAGAAGCTTTTATTTAACAAAAACAACGAAAGCCCTTTAAAACTCAAACTTTAAAGTTACTGTCGATTCTGACAAAATATTATAGGTAAAGGTCTTTCCGTTATTCATAAATAACACTCCTACTTGTTTATCAGTATCAATTTGCAGTATTCATTTAAAATTTATACTCTCGATTTCTCCACTATAAAGTGCAAAATAATAAACATAAGTATAGATCAGAATGATACCCCTTCTCTAACCCCTTCTCTTTCCTACTAGATAACCAACATAAAAAATCAAAATCGTATAACCGATTATCATAAAAATAGGCATTGGAATCGATTTAATAAAGGTAATAAAGGTAGTGGACAACTGTAATATATAGATTAGTAATTTATCTTCCGTATATAAATAGTAAGTAAAGACAATGAGAAGTCCAATTGTTATAAATAAGAAAGCTCGTAAGATTTTTGTGATGGGGGTTCCTTTCCTGCGGACACGCTTACGTTTGTTTTGAGTGTTTTTGGCAGCATCCATTTTGATAACACCTTTCTATACGATTCTATTACTAGTATGATCGATAAAAAATTGATATTCAAGTTAGGAAAATGCCTGAAAAGTCGACAACGATCGCTCTCCTCCAATCAAATCTACTTCAAGTTTATTAGTTAACTTTGTCATGTAAATCCTTATTTTTAATAGAAGTACCCTTCCTAGAACGCTTACCTTTATTGTTATGACTATCACCCTATTCAATTAGAAGTATATATTTCCCAATACTAAGAATAGAATGATGTGAGAATTTATTTCGAATCATAAAGGAGGCAATTTATGAACATTTTACGTCTTAGTCATGCTATGTATGTTTTGATAAGTAATAAAGGAAAAAACTACTTAATTGATCCTTTTTTTTGATTTAAACCATGGGTTACCTCCACATTTGGATAATGAGGATTTTTATCTATCGATTGATGGTATCTTGCTTACTTATCTTCATAAATAAATCGAAAGCACACTAGCCAAATGCATAGACCCGCATGCTGGATCTAGCAATCTTTTTTCACGCTTTGATCTTTCATTTGTCTGTATGGAAAATAAAAATGCTGGTTCAATAAATTCTCTTGGCTGATATCCTCAGTAGATTCATTAGCCTCTGAAACTTCCTTACCTTTTCTTAGGAAGATTTCATTTGGACGTTTGACCAAGTAAGAACATTCATCGAGAAAAGATGTTTCACCTTGCGTTATCTCATACCAAATACGTCCTAGCGTATTATCCTTCAACTACTTGAAAAACATATCTTTGTGTAAAAACCTGGTTACGCACTGCTAATTCCCGACTATTCCGAGAACCCTAGACTTGGATTTTATCTGTCTCCGCTCTTCAGTGGAATTACATTACTGATATATCCAACCTATTGTTTCATCCTCTGTCCATAATTGAATTATTTTCGGATCATTAATCAAAGATAACAATTCTAAGAGCACTGATTCGCGGTGGAAAAGGCGCCCCATTCGAGAGTATCTATCAAAAAAGACAGGCAAGTCATTCGCGAACTCATCAAATAAACTATATATAAAACTTTTATAGGCATCACCCTTTTCTCCACGAACTGTTCTCGATAAACTTGTATATAATTGAAACCTTTCGAATTGTAACCATTTCCAATAAGATCAACTATTCCGCGAGCCTCAGCCATTCGCATAGCACATAAACGATTGTGAATTGTGAAAGCCTGTTCACGAACTATACGTTTCATTACTTTGAATATACCACTGGTAGGACTTGAAGCAATGTAATGATTAATTGTATCTCTTATTAAACTTGCCGTTTGTCTTCACGCATCAACAAGATGTTTAAGTTTACTTAAGTCGCTAACGAGTACGGTATTTGGGTCTAATCCATATTCATCTGGCATTTGTCTAATATACTCATTTGACAAGAGCAAAATGGTGCTCCACTTACAAACTTTTAAGTTTACTTTGTGTACCTTGGTCAAATGCCATTTTCATCATTCCTCTATTTTCTTGGAATTTTTCATTTGCTTTTTCAACTCATATAACCTCAAAATAAGATCATTCAATTCGTCAGAGGTTTTTAAGGAAGATGGTATTTTAAATGCTTCAATGAATTTTTCTTTACCATCTCTTAGTGCTTTTTCTTTTTCAGCTTCAACACGCTGTAAATGTAGTTGCTGGCCGCGGCGTTTTACTTTTTCTTTTAACTCATTTAACAATGAATTACTGTCATATTCTTGATTCATGTAGGTGCCACTTAGAACTATCTCTTTTTTCCGGTTCTGTTTTTTTTGTTCTGTTTTTTTCGCTTTTGTCTTTTCTGGTTTTGTTTTTTCCGCTACTGTCTTTTCTGGTTTTGTTTTTTTCGCTACTGTCTTTTCTGGTTTTGTTTTTTCTGGTTTTGTTTTTTCTGGTTTTGTCTTTTCCGCTACTGTCTTTTCTGGTTTTGTTTTTTCTGGTTTTGTCTTTTCCGCTACTGTCTTTTCTGGTTTTGTTTTTTCTGGTTTTGTCTTTTCCGCTACTTTCTTTTCTGGTTTTGTCTTTTCTGGTTTTGTCTTTTCCGCTACTGTCTTTTCTGGTTTTGTTTTTTCCGCTTCTGTCTTTTCTGGTTTTGTTTTTTCCGCTTCTGTTTTTTCTGGTTTTGTTTTTTCCGCTTCTGTCTTCTTATTAAAAATTCGTATTGCTGAATCGATCATTTTTTCTAGAGGTATCTGCTCGATAAGGGAACTGAGTGTAAACTCCGTCTTAGCCGATGAGGTCGTCTCCGAGTCTTCTTTCCCTTCATCCTTTTCCTGATTTTCTAGTTTCTCTAACTCTTTTTGGATAAACTGCTTCCACTCCAAATTGCCCTCCTGGTTCGAAACGGTTGAAAGTGCTTCTTCATCTGTGAACGGATTAGAATCAGTTTTCCTCTGAATATGATCCATTGATGGGGAACCTCCTTTTATAGGGTTGATGACACTTATATTTATATGTGAGTTTGCTAACCTGGATTGGACTAAAGTGGAATTCACCGAATAATAGTCCATTACCTATATGATCTAGGATATTTAATCATATACTGAACTAACCTTATAAGGAAGGAGTCCAAGTAGAATGAAAACAAGGATTGGGGATAGAATTTTATTCATTCTGGGTATGAGTTTATGCGGCGTGTTTGTTTTCGTACTAGTGGTGGGCGTTATCGTTGCATTGGTTACATCTAGGGACGGCAATAAACGAACGGCGATTGATTCCCTTCCGATGCAGGATCACGAGGGTGCGACCGCGTTGAAAGCCGCATCCGACGAGTAAAGGATGGCTGAAGCAATTCAGTTTCATGATGAAGGGTAGCAGGAAGTGTAGACTCCATTTGGAAAGCAACTAATGTAGAATCGTAAGGAGGTGAAACAGTTGTTAAGGGATAATCAAGAGGTTTCGAATTTTTTTCGCGAAATCAATCAAAGATTTAGATACTTTGTCGCTAACTACACGACGGCAGTCAAAAATGGAGCAGACGTAGCCGAGAAAGAATTCATTGAAGCTTTAAAAGATCGTGATAAACCCGTCGATATCGTTGTAGGAAATTTATTTGAAGCCGTAAAGAAGGGTGTACAATATGCTGGTGAACAAATGGTCGTCTCCGGGGGCGATATCTTCGAACAAATGAAAGCAAAATCAAGAAAAAAATAAGAAAGCCTGTTAGCATATAATTCACTGCTGAGGCCCTCATATTCAAAAAGCAATGGCTGATCTCTAAGGGATGCGTTTCTCCAGTAGAGTCAGCCATTATTCAGTTACTCTTCTTTTAGAACCTATTCTTCTTTGTTCGATTGCTCTTTCGTCATCCCCTGCTGTAAACGGTGTCCGATAATGCTCGGATGGAAATATTCGAGCAGCTGAATCCCCGGTTTACGGCCGAAATAAATGTAGTATCTTTTGTAAGGCACCTTATTTTGCAGATTAGAAAAGTGAACCTTGATTGGCCGTTGAAAAAGATCGATCGTTTCCGCTTCGTTCATGAAACCGGAGTCGACCACCTTTCGGAATGTAGGCATTCCGAATGAGCTGATTGCTTTTCCAATTCCCTCTTGTTGATGCGCAATTTTCTCGAACAAATCGGGAGGTATATGCTTCGAATATACAACCGCAATGTTGTGTGACACGACAAATCCACTTTTCTCGCCGATCAAAACGGATTCACGAATATAGTACGGACCTCCCGAGGATTCACCCATCAGATTTGCATCCTCTCCACCTATTTCTTCTTGCCGGATCACATCTACAATAATTTTTTCGTTCAACAGCATTTCCAGCAAATCTGTTGTACGTCCATCTGTTACTAACAGTAAGTCGAATATCAATCCGTGTAAAAAATCAGACGCCTTTCTCTCAAACTGTGAGTCTGCCATACTCTAACCTCCATTAGACTAATATCCGCGACTCTCTTCGACATTTATTGAAATTTGTTAATGGTACAAACCGGAATCGCAGAGCCCCTTCCAGAACGCATGAAACTCATCAATGTTGACTTGCTGCTTCGCATCAGAGAGAGCGGCTGAGGGATTCGGGTGCACCTCAACCATAATCCCGTCGGCACCAGCGGCAAGCGCTGCCTTTGCACAAGGCAGCAGAATATCTTTCCGCCCGGTAGAATGACTGACATCCACTAGCACGGGAAGGTGGGTCTCCAGCTTTAAGATTGGAACAGCGGAAATATCAAGCGTATTGCGAGTCGCTTTCTCGAAAGTGCGTATACCACGTTCGATTAACATGACCTGGTCATTTCCTTGATGCAGAATATATTCTGCTGCAAGCATAAACTCCTCCAAAGTAGCAGAAAGGCCGCGTTTCAGAAGTACGGGCTTCTTCGTTTGACCGACAGCTTTCAGCAGGTCGAAGTTCTGCATGTTGCGCGCCCCTATTTGAAAGATATCGATATAACGGGCGGCTGTATCGATTTGAGAGGAACTCATAATTTCGCTGATGGTCACCAATCCAAATTCATCAGCCACATCCTTCATAATTTTTAATCCCTCTTCACCGAGTCCTTGAAAATCGTAAGGAGAAGTTCTCGGTTTGAACGCCCCGCCGCGTAAGACCGGTAAGCCAGCTTCCTTTAAAGCGGAAGCAACAGTTACAAGCTGATCTCTCGATTCGATTGAGCAGGGACCTGCGATCAGCGTATGTGAAGAACCACCGATCACCGCTTGCTTAATATCAATAATCGTATCCTCGCTTTTATGGTGGCGGCTTACGAGCAGCCGTGATTTCTCCTGTTGCAATTTATCACTCATGATGAACAATCCTTTCTTTAAATCTAATTAATGGGAATCTCCCTAATCAATTATCGTTATCTATCGAATTCAATGGATCTATTTTCTATGAGCCGATACTTCGCTTTTGGATATAAACAGGCTTTACTGATGGAACGTTACTCATGAGATCGCCACGATCAAGCAACTTAGTGATTTCAACGGTAACGGGCACTTGAAGTCGAGAAGATAATCGAGAACGGACTTTTTCCTCTGACCATTTCCCGGAATCATGTGAATCTATTAAAATGTGCAACCCCTCTTCCTGCTCTAGCACCTTCCAAGCATCCGGAGCAGGAGACAAAGAATATACGGCTTCCTGAATATCCATTGCGTCTAGCACGATGTTTCCGAAACGGATTCGATCCTTGCTTCTGCCGTAATGAACCAACTTGGCTCCTGCCCGGCCGCAATCGCATAAACAGGGCTCTACAGAGATAATGTCTTCATTAAAGTATCGCAGCAGAGGTGAACCTTGATGGGAAAGCGTCGTGATCGCCGCAAACCCTTTTTTTCCATAAGCGATAGGACTTGAACCGTCCTCATTTAGTACTTCTACGTAAAAATCTTCTTCAACGATATGCATTGTGCCATACTCGCACATTGTCGCGATATTAGCAGTTTCCGTCGAACCGTACATATTAAATACAGGCACGTTCCACAGCTTTTCTATATGTTCCCTACGCTTGTCGCTCATCAATTCACCGGCTACGCATATGGCGCGCAAAGCCGGAAAGTCCTTACTCGGCTCAGAACCGCTGAGACGAGCCGCTTCGGCCAGCAGTTCCATCTCACGCGGGAGTCCCGCCAACACCGTGACAGAAAGATGTTTCATCAGGCTTAACACTCTGGGGTAAGGGGTAACTACAGTACGTCCGCTTGCGGGAACGACCCCGGCTCCTGTCTGCCAAGCTGCATGCTGCATTAAGAATGCAGGCAGCGCCATTGCGTAAGGAAAACGGATCAGCACCAGATCTTCAGACGTCAGATGCACACCGCATTCCTTCAATTGTCTTCCGCCAGTTATCAAATCTTTTTGCGTAAACCAGGCGGCAGAGGGCTCCCCGGTCGTACCGGTCGATTCGTGGTATTGAGCGATTTCCTTCATATCGACGGCGAGGTGACCGAAGAGGCCGGCTTTCCGCAGATCTTCCTTTGTCGTTAACGGAAGTGTCTGGATTTGACTCAACCCAATGCCGTTTAAAGCATAGTCCGATAATTTCCTCTTATACAGAGGGGATTTTAGAATACGCATATACATCTCCTGAAACTTTCGCGCCCTCTCTCTATCGATGTCGCTCATTAAGGCACCTTCCTTTCTCGTTTTTTGTATATAGCTAATTGAATACTCTCGTCGCTTTGCCGAACGTACGAGGGATATCGTGTCTGATTACGACTTCGCAATGTATTCCAATCCGATCAGCCATATGCTTTTGAATTTTTGCCGCCAATTGCTCGTCGCTTAGCTTCGTGCGAAACTTCTCGGCTTCGATTGTGAGCACTCCTTGATCCAGCTTAAGGTGATACCATAAACCTACTTCGGGAATCTCCATGAGAAAGTGCTCGATCAAAAATGGAGAATAGTCTTCGGTGCCTATTCGCAGCATGTGCTCACTTCGGCCCCTTAGCTGCATAACGTCCATTGTGATTCCGCAATCACATTTGGATTTTTGCAAGTTGCCAAGATCCCCGGTCCGGTAGCGTACCATCGGCATTCCTTCACGCAGTAGCGTCGTCACAACAATTTCTCCCGTTCGACCGTACGGAAGCACTTCCTCCGAAACCGGATCAACGATTTCGACTTTTACATGCCCTTCCATGACGTGATACCCTTTATGCTTACTGCATTCTACACCGATAACTCCGCACTCGGTTGAGCCGTAGAAGAAGGAGACCTCACATCCCCACCACTTTTCCAGCCGTTCGCGAAAGGTGGAGGAGCATCCTTCGCCGGTAAGCCAAATTTTTTTTAGGCGAATATCTTCACCAATTTTTATACCGAACTTCTCGCTTTCTTCTGCCAAGAGCGCTGCGTAAGAAGGGGTTGTAGTAAGGACAGTGGCTTGATATTCCTTCATTAATTCCAACGACTTATCGATAGGAGCCATGTAACCGCCTTTGCCAAGCGACAGAACCGCCGTACCAAACGCAAATTGAAATAATCGCTGAAATCCAAGGCCGGGCAGCGCAAATTCATAAGGCAGCGCAATCGCAGCGACATCATCGTCCGACTCCTTAAACAGCTCCAAATACTTCGGGAGCAGATCGTAAACATATTGATCAGCTAATGTGTAAGAGGTATATATCGGCTTACCCGATGTGCCGCTAGTTAGGTGAACTTGACCTATTTCTTTTGGATCGACGCATAAAATCTTTGTTTTATCACCTCTAATGACATCTTTCTTCAGCATCGGTACGGAAGCTAATTGTTCTAGACTATCGATTTTAGGCTCTGTGAAGCCTGCCTCTTCCAACGTCGAACGGTAGTATTCATTTCGGTTCCACACATGTGCAAGAGTAGCGTTAACAGCTTTTAACTGATAATCTTCTTTTTTTTCATGAGGAATTATTTCAATGGTTTTCCCTTCATCATCCAATTGCTTATAAAATTCCTTGAATTGTTCTAGATGGGATGAATGTTCGTCAATGGAAACTGTCATCTTATGAGTTTGAAACTTCATCTAAATCCTCCATTCCATGTATTCTTAATACTCATAGAATTATGCGGGCTAAACTGCTTGTACCAGTACCCTGAGATAGGACAACATCCTACAACCATTTGAAGCCTAATATCAATTGTGGCGATCCTATCTCAAACTTTCATTGCGACTCTTGAAAAATATAGTTATAGAAATGTAAAGCAGCCAGGATCTGCGCAACGAAATCTCCTGCCGATTGCCTATCGGATTTCTATAACGTCTCTTATGGACTAGGATTCATAAGGATCGGACACACACGTAGACTCCAAGGGTTTCACCTGCTTTGACCTTTTTATAAAGACCTTTAGGTTCTTGTCTTTCGCGTTCGCCGAGGAAACAAAACACATAAATTTGATAAAATCACCCACATGAATAATGTGAATTGTTTCCTTGGACAGTTTTGATCCATCTAAATTAATCTATATCTTCATTATTTTTTGCTGCTTCCTTTTCTTGTTTCTTTTTTTCTTTTGCCTGCTTCTCTGCCTTTTTTCTTGCCAACTTCTCTTCTCTTTTTTTTGCTTTTTCTGCTTTTTTGCTGTCGTCTTTATTTAGATTTCCATGACACATGTTCTCTCCGTCTTTATTTAGATTTCCATTACACATGTTCTCTCCTCCTTCCTCTAATCTTTATGTAATGCAGGAAATTCAGACTTGCCTCGGATAAACATACATTTTTTAAAAAATGAGTATTCCATCCAAACCGTTCATATAAACCTTACATATCTTAGCAAGCACAAATCTTTTATTTTAAGGAGGGGTTTGATCCGTGTTGTTATTCGGATTAGAGAATGATCCAGATTTTGAGTATCTAAATACACGTCTTCTGGTAAGCTGTCCAGCCAGTGGTTCAGATCAGGGTGGACTTTTTTTACTAGACTTTAAAAATAACGCTTTGGAGAAGCTTTACACCGGTAGTTGTTCGGGAATGACATTTGTTAAGGATCGATTATTCATAGCGTCCGACGATAATCAGATCATTACTATGGACCAGAGGTTCGAGGTCATTCAGAAAACGAAACACATGAGACTCGATTTTCACGACATCGTTAAGTTTAATGATCATGTTGTTTTGGTTGTGGAAACAGCGATTAATGCAATCGGATGCTATGAGACCGAAACGTTCACCCGAATAGGGGAGATTCGATTCAATTCTGAGGACAAAGACGTTCATCATATTAATGACATTTGGTTGGATGGTCATACTTTATATGTTTCTATGTTTTCTCCTTATGGTAAATGGTATCTGGACCCTACTCATAAAAACGGTGGGATTGTCGCGATTGATTTGACTGATTTTGATCCCAGTCAACACCTCGACATAGACCCGGCAAATCATGTCGTCGTAAAGAGTTTGTATATGCCTCATTCGATAATGGTGCATCAAAACAAACTATCTTATTGCGACTCTATGTCGTTCAGTGTCATAACCGGGAACGAGACGCCGATTCAACTACCAGGTTTTACACGCGGACTTGCAATAACGGACGATACGATCTTTATCGGACAGAGCAAGATGAGGCATGTTTTACGAATACCACACGAGTTCTCGAATTGCTGCTTGGATGGCGGAATCTATGTCTACAATCCCGAATTTAGAATCTCTCGATTTGTATCATTGCCAGTACAACAGGTGTATCAGATTCTTGTTCTTGATCCGAATTTTTCGTTAGGAGGAAATTGAAATGAAAAAAAACAACACAAATATGAATCAATTTGAAGAAGGAAAAAAGGTTCTTATGAAAGGCGTAGACGGAGATAAAAAGTCGGTGAAAAACGCCTATGAAATTTTCTTAAAGCTTCGCAATATCGAGCCCGACAATGCTCTTATTGAAGCCTATTACGGCAGCACTCTTGCGCTATTAGGGCGAGATGCTGTTCAGCCTCTGGAAAAAGCAGATAAAGCGCAAGAAGGACTAGATTCATTGAATCAAGCGATTTCCATGGACCCGAACCAGAAGGAAATTCGGATGTTGCGTGCGAATGTATGTCTGCGGCTGCCAGAGTCCTTCTTCCATTGCACACAGACTGCGATCGAAGACTACTCCTTCCTGCTGGAACGTTATAAAAAAGATCCCAGTTACCTTACTAATACGCAAGTGAGGGGAATTATGGAGGATCTAAGTACCGCTTACAAAAATGTAGGAAAATTGAGCGAAGCAAATGAAGTATTGCAACGATTAAAACAGTTTACATCAAAGAAAAAGTAACAGGAAAAAATGACAGGAGAGGAATAGACAATTGGTGAATATAAACGAGACGGATATTGAGATTTTACTTAAGCAGGTTATTCAACTACACAAGGACGCCGTCGAGGGCAATGAAAAGGCCGTTCAAGACTTGCATCAGTTGTTGGAACGGGTGCGATCAGACTCTCTAAGCCACCCGCTTGTGGATGCATACCATGGAAGCACCATGATTCTAATCGCTCGGGATAAGACAAAACCTTTGGAAAAATTGAGGTGGTCGAAAGCAGGGCTGAAGCTTCTTGACGGAGCGGTAAGTGCCGCCCCTCAGGATGGCATGATCCGAATCCTGCGAGGCAAGGCCGCATATAAGTTGCCTGAAAAGCATTTCCACCGTGCCCACACGGCGATTGAAGATTATACCTTTCTCATCGAACGGGAAATGCATAAAGAAGGGTTCCTTGAGAACGAAATATACTTGCAGCTTGTCTACGAACTTGGCGAGGTATACTGTCGGATCGGTCAAAATCAGTCTGCGGCTATGTGCTGGAAAAGGCTGATGAACCAAACGCTGGATCCTGATTTTCTGCATCTCCTCAAGCTAAAGCTTAAGAATTTGGAAGGAAAACCGGCTGTTGAGCATATACCGAACACCGAGAGCATCACATCAATTTTGATAAGAAGGACCGTTACTGCTGCAGGGAACGCTCTCCAAAGCTGGGCGGAGGAGCAAAAGAAATAAAAAACTCCTCGCAACCGGCTCAATCAGAAAGGACGGCGCTATTTCATGCTGTAACAGACCATAGGGAGGGAAAGTTTCTTTTGAAAGGAGGTGACACGCATGTCAAAAGTTGATATAAAGAAGATCTTTGGGAAAATAAAGGAACAATCCAAACCTATCATTACAACCGGTTTAATCACCGGTGTTAACCAAGTCGGCAATGATATGAAAGGTGCGGTGAGTGGAGTAAATCAGAATCAGTCTCCACAACTCATATTGGGAAAACTCCCTACTATCTTAAAGAGTGGTGCCGTAGCAGCCGGACAAGAAATGATGAAGAGTATTAAGAAAAACCGGGAATAACCAGCCCGGTCCTTTGTCAAGATGAGAGGACATCCGATAGTTTATATTCCTGGCCATGAATGCCTTTGTAGGATTCTGGATAAATTTCTGCTCTACATTTTCACAGCTAAATTGTGGTGGGACGATCGGATCTCCTCCATCCATGATGCCATAATCTAGTACGACATCATAAGGAATTACCTCTTCCTCCTGACAAGCCAAGCAATGATAGTTGATGGCTTTTTTCACACACTGCCTTTTTCACTAACTCGCAATCCGGAATATAGACTTCTCCTTTGTATTCAAAATAACACGAACACTTGAGGCAAATCATCGGATCTTTCCCTGTCTGGTGTTGTATTCGCTCTCTCCAATTTCTTTTACGCACCATTCGTTTCTCTTTCACGATTAGACGACGACTGGTTTGTGAAATAAACTGATTTTTTCTTTGCTTTAACGTTTGAGGCGACGTCAATTCACCTCATAATAACGAATTGTTTTAAATTGTTCATCCTGTATATGAGGTACTAATCGTCTGATAAATGCTTCTATCGAGAGCATTTATCGCTTATCTTTCTCATTGGTTTAATCGACGTACTTAAACGTTACATACTCCCCGCCATATCCCTCGACCTCCTAACAGCAGGTCAATGAATATAGCATGCAATATATTGTAACAGCTCTTTTACATTCCCTTTCTGTTTCGATGAATGCACATAGAAGCCTTCCCCATTCTTTAGGGTTACCTTATTAAAGGAGACAAAGGAAATAACACCCCTCAACTTCGTATCTACAATGATCGACATATTGGGGGTGTTTTTCTTGGTTATTGATTCAATAATTATTTTAACAAAAAATATCACAGTTACAATGGCTGTGATATTCTAAAGACTTTATACTTTCTTACCTTTTATATTATCGCAATTTTTCATAAATCCTCGCGTTTTTTTGCTTGCTCCAATAATTGTGTCGCTCTTTCATGCATTGGCTCTAGAGCCAATGCTACTTTTAATACTTCTTTCGCTTTAACCGGATCATCCATTTTCATATAACATTCAGCCAGCGATACCCATATTTCAACGTCATTCATCCCCTGGTCGATACAATAACGGAATTCATTGGCTGCTAAGGAGGGGTCTCCCCCTAGCATATCCGGCGTATTTAACAATTTCGATCCGTTCATTCTCCTAGCGAGCGGCAATGTCGGGTCGATTCCAAGGGCGGTCGTTATTTCGTTTTCCAGCATCGAAAAAAGTTCAATTTTCTCCTTCAAACTCCAAGCCGCATCGATCTGCCGACCGTAAACCGCAGCCAGCCATGCATGCGCTTCAGCACTATGGGGAATCAGCGCAACCGCCTCTTCAAACAATTTCTGTGCTTTCTTGTACTTGTCGCTCATAAACTCGCTGTAACCGCGACGAAGCAAGTCTCGCAATAGAATGGAGCTGCTTGTGTCAGGATCTTCGTTGTCGCCCTTACATATATAGACCTCTCTCTTTGGAGCAACATTTCGTGTGAGCTCATCCCGGTTAAGCAGCGTGTTGAAGCCGATCTCCGCGGTTACCGTCACCTTCAGCATTTCGGATAATTGAACCTGAATTCTCTCCAACGACCAATCGGCATATCGCTCCGAATCGAGAATCATATGAAATCCGTTCTCTCGCTGCATAGCTTTCCAAGCATCGGGTACGGGAGCCAACGAGTATACGGCGTCCTGAATATCCTTTTCATCCAACACAATCTCCCCAAATCTAGTTCTATCCTTCAGTCGACCATAATGGACGAGCTTGCTTTCGGTTTGGCCGCATGCGCATAAACCCTGCTCGACGGAGATCACGTCTTCGTTGAGATACCGCAGCAGCGGTGAAGCTTGATGGGACAATGTCGTAATTGCAGCGAGCCCCCTCTCCCCCGGTTTGGCAAGTCGGGAACCATCTTCCTTAAGCGTTTCAACCAAAACGTCCTGCTCTAAGACATGCATTGCGCCATGCTCGCACATTGCTGCAATATTAGCAGTCTCGGCAGTACCGTATATATCAATTATTGGAACACCCCACCTCCGTTTCAAATGCTCCTTTCGACGTTCACCCACTACTTCTCCGGTAACAATGATCGCCCGGAGAGAGGGGAAATGCTCGCTACTGTTTAAACCAAGCAAGCGCGTCGTCTCGGCCAACAATTCTATCTCTCGAGGAGATCCTGCAATGATCGTGACGTACAGTCGATTCATGAGATCAAGCAACTTAGGATAAGGGGTAATCGTACTGTACTCGGGGATAATCGTCGCCCCCACTTGAAGGCAGGTTTGCTGCATAAGAAATGCGGTAGCCGTCAATCCATGTGGAAATCGAAGCAGTACAATGTCTTCTTTGTCAATCCGTACCCCGCACCCTTTTATTTGTCTTATGCCTGTTTCCAAATCCTCCTTCGTCAACCAAGCAGATGTTGGTTCTCCAGTAGTACCGAACGATTCGCAATAATGTACCGCTTCTTTATGGTCAACAGCAAGATGATCAAATGATCCTGCCTTTCGAAGTTCGCCTTTTACTGTAATCGGCAATGTAGAGATTTGTTTTAGTCCTATGTTCATCAGATTATAATCCGCTAATTTTCGATTGTAAAATGGCGAATCCGTTAAACGTACCAGTAAATCCTTTAATTTCCTCTCTCTCTCCAGCTTTTCATCAGACATGGATAACTCTCCTTTCCAAATAACCTTCAGCCCAGCATAGCGGATTGTCGTTTATAATGATCTTCCAATACCAGGCATGCCATCGCCTCGATGACCGATACGATTCTCGGGCAAATACACGGATCATGCCTGCCTTCTGTCCAAATCTCCTGTTCTTCTCCTCTAAAGTTAATCGTCTTCTGCGGAACTGAAATCGATGACGTCGGCTTTTCGACAACTCGGTACGAAAATGATTTCTTGTCCTGTACTTATTCCGTCGATAATCCCACCCGAATGATTAGACAAAAAACCAGAGGAACTCAACTCGCCGTTATGCTCGCTTCCAAGCATTGAAGCTGCGGAGAAGCCAGAACCTATTCTATGCCTTTCACCACGTCGATAGATAACATTACCTTGGCCAACTCTGCATCCAACTTATCGAATACCTGTTCACCGAGGCCGGATGACGACACCGTGGATCCGGCATTCTACGATGCCTCCGCAGCTGTTGCCTACCGTCGCCAACTGCTCGATCTTCTTCGCCATTTCAGTTGCTGATGTCGGGTCGCAGGCACGGACGATATTTTGCTCGATGGCTTGCTCTTCGAATGCCGGCATGCATTTTCCCCCTATTTCTTTCGTATAAGCCAGCACCTGCACACCTCTTCGTTCCAGTAGTATACACGCCACTGCCCTCCTACCACTCGGCCTGCTGATTCCCTTCCTGATGCCCTCCAACTCCCTCGGTAATCACGAATTCCGTACTTCTTGAGCTAAGTAAAGTCCGCATGGCCCGGGCGGAAAACATGTTGAATCATGCTGTAAGCTGCCGGGCTTATGTCATGATTGTTCAGGATCACAAAAAGCGACGTACCGGTCGTCTTTCCCTCAAATACACCTGATAAAATATGGACGATAACGTATTATTTGCGCGGTGAAGTCACGCTGACACCGACCGCCGCTCCATGCGACTCTCCAAGGTCGTGATTTAGAACATCTCGCCGAACGTATTTCCAGCAATACTGTAAAATCATCCTTTGATCAGCACTTCATTTGTATCGCCATGCAGGATAGTATGTTGGAAGAAATTTAGAACAAATTGCGGCAATACTTTCACAGGGTTACCTATGTGCCAAGTATGGTTTTCCTATCTACTTATGCATAAATAAAGAATTACATAATATTTATATGTCCTTTCTTATGATATGTTCTCGGCTAATGCCACTGTTAAACAGATACCTTTCCTAGAACGATTATCTTTATAATCATGACTATCACCCTATTCAAATAGAAGTACATATTTCCCAATACTAAGAATAGAATGATTTGAGAATTTATTTCGAATCGTAAAGGAGGCAATTTATGAACATTTTACGTTTGGGTCATGCCATGTATGTTTTAAAAAGTAATGAAGGAAAAAACTACTTAATTGACCCTTTTTTTGATTTAAACCCTGGGTTTCCTCCAGATTTGGATCATGAGGATTTTTATCAATCAATTGATTGTGTCTTCCTTACTCATGGACATTTTGATCATACAAGTGGACTTTCTAAATTAGTTGAAGTCAAGCCTGACATTATGATTGTTGCACAATATGAATTGGCTTTGATCCTCCTTCAACAAGGTCTTAAAAATGTGCTTCCTATTAATATTGGTGGTGCAGTCTCATTTGATGATGTTACTGTGACGATGGTGCAGGCAATACATACATCTTCCTATCAAGAGACACAAGGTACGCCAGTGTATGCCGGTGAAGCAGCTGGCTATATTTTTGATTTTTTACACGATTATACCCTTTACCATTCAGGTGATACGGCACTCATGTCAGATATGAAGCTGATTCAAGACGTTTATCATCCGGACATTGCTATCTTATCCTCATCAGGCCATTTTACGATGGGGCCGAAAGAAGCAGCTTATGCAGTTAAACATTTATTAAAAGTAAAATATGTGATTCCAAGTCATACCTTTCCTACTAAAAAAACGGCAGCTTCACAGGAGTCTTTAAATCAATTATTAAAGGCCTTTCCTGTCGTAGAATTTATGATTGATAAGGACCAGGAGTTGAAAGAGTTGTTAAAAGATTATAAAAAAACCGAAGTAATTATCATTGGTTATGGAGAGGAAATAAATTTTAAAAAATGCTAAGAAGCAAGGGGGACCATTATTTAGCTAATCCCCCTTGCTTTTTTTAAACAACTGAGCATATTCCTACTAGATTTTCACAGTCTGAATGTTAGATTTAAGGTAATGAATGGTATACCCCGTCTTTATCGTAAATTACTTTTCTTTAAGATTGGTCCATCGATTGTTCGAATGAGAATCGGTTTTCCTTCTGAAGCTGCATACTCACTTAGAGAAAAGGCTCCAATTGTCGATTCCACTTGAACGTCCACACGATGCTGAATTTTTTTTAATTCAGCTTCTATTTTTTTTGCAAACTCAGTTGTGAACCCTTCTGAAATACGAATAACAATATCAATATCACTTTTTTTAGTCGTTGTCTTTTTCCCGCTTAACAACTCAAATCCTACACTTCCCACCGGTCCCCATATAAGTGAATGATCATTCATGATATGACTGACCTGTTCTAGGCAAGAAAAAATTTCTTGAGGATGCTTCTTCCATTTTCTTTCTTGTGCCAGCTGTTCTGGCGTAATCCGTTTTAAAAGATGATCAACCGGCATGAAGGCAGCGTATCGCTCATTTCTTGCCCTACCTCGTACACCGACCGCCACAAATCCTTCACTTGCTCGGGAACGTCTTACAACTACAAAAGGTGCTCTTGTAATTGATGGTTCTACCCATTCTGGCAATGGTGAATGACTGATCAATCCCTTTACACTTTTCAATTCTAGCAAATCATGTGGATTTAGTTCCATTGCTCACTCAACTTTTCTCTTACCAAAATTGATGCTTTTCTGCCTGACTGAGCAAAAGATGAAGTTAATCGTTCGTGTAAATCCTTTGAACGAGCCATGCATACATCTTTAATTGCACGTTCTAACTCTTTATAGATGATGTCAAGGTCTTTTTTTCCGGGAATGTCTGCCTCTATTCCATCCACTAACGAGAATAGAGCACCGAGCTTTTCAAATGATTCAATATCATAGGCCATTGCCGGTACTTTTTTTGTTGCGAATTCTAATTCTTCAAGACTTCGCTGTGTAATCCGGGCGGCTGATTCCTTCGACATGACGTGGACATTCACACCAGCATCACGAAGTGCAATCAGTCGATTTGCCTGTAAGCCATGTGCCAAAAAAGCGCCGGAAATTGCATTTCCTGGTATAAATGAAATGACAGGATGACCACTTAATCTTGCAGAAGCATAAGCATCAACTGCTGCTGCACATGCTTGATGTATACCTAGCAGTTCTTCATGGTAGCCATACGCCTGACTCGGAACATCAACAATTGCTACAATAGCACGCTTTTCACTATTTTGATCTTCTTTGATGGCTTCTCGAATATATTTTGCAATTGACCAGCCTTCCTGCAGACCTACTTCCCCTTTTCTCGCACGTGGAAAACGATTATTAACATCTGGAACAACAGCAATAAACCGAACTTTTTTCTCTCCGATTACGCCGTCAGCTACTCGAACAGATGAAAGATCCCCTATTTCCATGGCGTCTCCACGTAGTAAATCGAACCATGTATGCCCCCGACCCATATTATTAATACCTTCTAAATTAACTTGCTTTGCTTCAACCACTTCATTTTCAGACTGAGCCCAGAGCAACCGCGCATCATCAGACGACAACCGCTGTTCTGGATTGACCAAATCCAAAAAGGCTTCGTACCTTCTTACTTGTTCTGTTCTAGGAACAGGAATAATATTATCCTTAATAATAGAAGAAATTACCTCTTTTATTGACTCTGTATCATCTTCAATTAATACATCTGCAAAACCAGCAGCTTTACGCTGTTCTCCTCCAATCGTACTCCAGATAAGCGGTCTGTCTTTGGAATCAAATTCACGTATACCAGCTTCCTGTTCAATAACTTCTGGACCGTTTAATCCAAGACGACCTTCACGTGTCATAATAATTGCACTGCAAAGACCTGCTGTAATGGACATCCCTCCAAATGCCCCGATTTTCCCTGGAATGACGGCAATGACAGGTACATATCGTCGAAGTGCCACAATTGCAGCACTAATTTCAGCGATAGCAAGTAGACCATAATTTGCTTCTTGAAGCCGTACTCCTCCAGTATCAAATACGAACACAGGGATCGTTTTTATACCAGTTTCACAGTCTTTTAACGCCTTTTCGAGTATTCCAGCAATTTTCGCACCGGAAACTTCACCTATTCCTCCCCCCTGGAATTTTCCCTCTATTGAGATCACTACAGCTGGGTGTTTGTTTATTGTTCCTTTTGCGATGATAACCCCATCATCACTTTGCGGTACAATTCCCTGTGGTTCCAAATGAGGTGACTCTAAATGATCCCACGGGCCAAGCAATTCTTTAAAAGTATCATAATCTAATAGGTTTTGAGCACGCTCCCGTCCACTACATTCTACAAAACTAGCTTTACATGTTCTGATCATGACAGCTAACCTCCAATGCCTGTTCAAGACGAAGTTTCACCACACCAGGTGTTGCTCCGAAATCATTAATTTTCACTTTCACCGAGACATCATTTTGTGTGAAAAAACGTTGAATAACGGAATCCCAAGTATTTTTATAACCGGTGATTCCTGTTCGAATGGTTACTTCTGACTGTGTATGGCTAGATGGTTCCATGATAATTTCCAGGTCACCAGATCCGACGACTCCTACGTGGGAAATGCGAAGAATATTTTTTGTTGCAGGAAATGTGTATGTAATTTTTTCCAAATGAAGCACCCCCATTTATTTTATCAATTCATATTTTTGTACTTCATCAACTGCTTTAAGTGCATGAATTTTATCCAAAAACAATGTTGCTGCTAACAGATCAGCACTGCCACCTGGTGAAATATTTCGACTGATAAATTCTTCATCAAGTGTGTTGATGCACTCAAGATTGTCTTTTGTTAAAAAATAAGCGGCCTTTTTTTTTGCAAACATCAGAGCTTCCGTACCGCCCCTGTGTAATATGCACGTATCATCTACATGAGCAATTAATGAAAGAAGCGTCTTCAATCTGGCTTTTTCTTCTGTTAAACCGTACGCTCTAGAGCGATATAACATAGGGAGAGAAAATTTCATAATATGGGGAAATCCTTGCTGTGCTTCTCCTCTCGCTCCTCCAACACCGTATTTTAAAGTGACAATCCTACCATTTGTATTAGTGTTTGGACAATGCCGATCAGGAAAGGAAGCTATTTCTCCGGCTCGTTTTACGATCTCTTTAATGGTAAACCTTCCTTTTCCAATCGAGGCAGCCGAGACGAGCAGACCAATTGCCCAAATGGCTCCTTTATGGGTATTTACGCCGCCAGTTGCCTCAAACATTTTTCTTTCTCCAATCCGTCCAATCGCAGCAATTTCTTCTCTTAAAGCTTGTGAAGGATTACGGCCATAGCTAACGAATGCAATATTTTTAAACGTATCTGTAAGTGTTTCTGCTGATTTTATCATTAGTTGAAGGGTCAAATCTTGATGTGCACCCGTATTTACTTGATCTACAAGACCTGGTTTTGGTGTGAGTTCCACTTCTTCAATTAATGAACGAACGGCTACTTTAGCAGCGATGTCACTGAAAGATTGCATCTCACTTTTCATTTCTATCCTCCTTTACCAACTCCTGAATTTTGAAGGCGGCTCATACAACCCATCTGACCACTCGACAAGCTCCTCTACATTTTTGGCCGCCAGCAGTGAGCGTTTTGCATTCGTACGACGAATGTTTAAATCTTCCGGAAAGGCAATCAATCCTTCACTTCGTAACTTATCTACTTTTTTCGTATTATAACTCGATCCAACTTGTGTAACACCTGCTATTGCTGCAATGGCTTCTTTCCTTGTTTCGATACAATCTGCCTTGTACAAATAGGCAATCCCATCTTCTGTAACAACATGTGTGACATCATCTCCGTAAATCATGACCGGTGCTATACTTAGTCCAGAATCTTTTTTCACATTAATTGCATCAAGTGACTCAACAAAAACAGGCTTATTACCAGTTTGAAAGGTTTCTACCACTTGCACGACCAGTTTTTTCCCACGAGCTAATGGATCGGTTGACGTCATCATATTTAACCAAGCAGGTGTTGAATGACGACGTCCTCCAGGATTATGCCCCATATTCGGTGCACCGCCATAACCAGCCAATCTGCCTCGTGTTACAGTAGACGAATTTCCTTCTGAATCTATTTGTAAAGTGGAACCGATAAATAAATCAACCGCATATTGTCCGGCCATTTGACAAAGAGTCCGGTTCGAGCGCAAACTGCCATCATGTCCTGTAAAAAAGACATCACGTCGAGCAGCCACATATTTCTCCATGCCTACTTCCCCACCGAAACAATGAACACTATCGACCCAGCCGCTCTCAATCGCTGGAATCAGTGTAGGATGTGGATTCAATGCCCAATGTTTGCAAATCTTTCCTTTTAAACCAAGTGATTCTGCATATGTCGGTAGCAGTAATTCAATTGCAGCTGTGTTGTATCCTATACCATGATTCAACGATTGTACCTGGTGCTTCTCATAAATACCGCGGATGACCATCATCGCCTGTAAAATTTGAATATCAGTAATGTGACGGGGATCCCGTGTAAATAACGGTTCAAGCTCATACGGTCTATCAGCAACAACAAGATAGTCAACCCAAGATCCAGGTATATCGACACGTGGCAGCTCATCAGTTAATTCATTCACCTGAACGATGACAATGCCATCACGAAAGGCAGCAGCCTCAACAAGTGTCGGTGTTTCTTCCGTATTTGGCCCTGTATATAAATTTCCGAATTTATCTGCTTTATCCGCAGCTACAAGTGCGATAGAGGGAATCAAATCGATGAAAAGCCGCCCATACAATTCAATGTATGTATGAATTTCACCCATCATTAATTGCCCGTCTTCAAGCATTTGCGCCATTCTAAGACTTTGCGGACCTGAGTACGCAAAATCCACTTTCTTTGCAATACCCCGCTCGAAAAGATCAAGATGTTCCGGTCTTGAAATACTCGAAATAATCATGTGTAAATCAAATAACTTTTTGGGATTTGTCTGGGCAAGTGCTTCTGATAAAAACGAAGCTTGCTTTTGATTGTTTCCCTCTAGAACAACACGATCTCCCGGTCTGATTAGCTTTTCCATTGCCTCTACTATATGTTCGGTTGGAATCACCATCCCGTCTACCAAGCCTTTGACACTATCCATTCGCTTCTTTTTCTCATCAAGTCGTGTCGTCCAAGATCTTTTTTGATTAACTCCTTGTTTCATCACTTCCATCTCTTATTCCCCTTTCATCTTTTCAATCGTTCGAGCTTTGCTATAAACTGACAATTATCAAATCCATTCTCTGCTACAGATAAAACTCTTGCATCAGGAAATGCCTTTGCTGCTAAGCGTGATAGTACGTTTCCCGGAGGCATTTCGATAAATAATCTCGCCCCTTTTTCATACAAAACCGTAGAAGCATCATGCCATTGAACTGGAGAAGAAACACTTTCAGCGAGATCTAGTCGAATGTCGACCGGATCAGACAAAAGACGTGCTCTTCGATTCCCAGCGTATGGAATAACAGGATCATGAAATTTAATATTATGAAGAGCTGTAGTGAGAGCATCTGATACAGATGAAAGAAGCTGACAATGTGAAGGAGTATTAACATTTAACATTGATGCACAACGTGCACCATTCTGTCTTGCATCATCTAGTACTTTCTGTATCCCATGTAAGGCACCCGAGATCGTAATTTGATCTAATGCATTTTGATTCGCAATAAAAACCGGATATTTTTCATCGAAATGATATGATACAAGTGACTGCAATTTATAAAATTCCATCCCTAGTATAACTCCCATACCATATCCTTCAGGATATGCTTGTTCCATTAACTCCCCGCGTAGCTTAACGATTTTTAATGCGTCTTTTAATTCAATGACACCAGCTGCAACCGCGGCACTAAATGCACCGACGGAATGACCTGCAACAAAATCGGGTTTCACTCCTTCTGCTTCAAATGCTTTAAAAGTAGCTACTCCTGCAATCAAAAGTGAGAGCTGTACTGCTTTTGTTGAAGCAAGTGCCTCCTTTGAATCTAATTTGTATACGCTTTTACCAAGCAAATCAGTTACTGTTTCCAGGACATTTTCCACAGCAGCACATGTCTGCAGCTCATTCAGAAATTCCGGTTTTTGGGAACCTTGCCCTGGAAACAAAAATGCAAGCCTCAAAAGATACACCTCCTTCGTATTAATCAACTATGAAGAAGTTTTTTTCGATACTAGAGATCACGTCATGATTATGTTTTGATAAAACGGATGACAATTGCACCATGTTTTGTTCCTTCAATAATTTGATGATGATTTCATGTTCTGCAATGGATTTTTCAATATTTCCCTCATTAGAAAAAGAGATGCTTTGAATTCTTAACAACGGCCAGCCAAGGCGCAAGTACATATTTTTAATTGTTTCACTTTTGCTCATCTCGATAAGGCACATATGAAAGGAGTGATTCAATTTCGTATAGGAATAAACATCCTTAACCTGTTTCATTTGGCCGAGAAGTTCGCTCATCTTTTTTATCAAACCTTTATCTGTTCCATGCTTTTTTATTCGATCCATACACATATTCTCAAGCATATTCCGAATTTCAAGAAGATCGTATATTTCATTTTTAGTATATTTTTTTACAAGCGCTCCCTTTCGCGGAATTCTTTCAACCAGTCCTTCTATTGCAAGTAGGTATATTGCTTCACGAACTGGGGCTCTGCTCGTACCATATTCTTCTGCATAGATGTGTTCAACCAATTTTTCACCTGGCTTCAGTTCACCTGTAATAATTTGTTCAGAGATATGTTCTGCGATTGAATTTGATAATGCATTATTCATAAAGTTCGATTTCATATTGCAGCCCCCTCCTTAATTTATATATAGTCGACTGTCGATTTTTATTTTATCAATAAATAACTGATTATTCAATGTTTTTTAAATATTAAAAATAATGTTTGCTTTTTTAATTTATTGCCATTATTATAAATCTTAGAATACAGTCGACTGTATAAAACATTTTTGTAAACGCTTACTTTCAGAACTATTTCCTCTCCATTGCCATACTCTTACCACATCTTACTACTACCAACTTTAGCATTGTAGTCGATTGTTGATTATCTCAATTTTTAAGGTTTAACGAAAGGAGGATTATATCGAATATCGTAGATAAATAGTAAATTGGGGAAAAGCTTCAACATTCTTATACAATCATCCTCTCCGCTAACCTTTTAAAACACTTCTAAAAAATAGGAGGAGGTTCTTATGAGCTTAGAACTTGTTGGTATTATTGTCCTTCTTTTAATGTTTGTCATTGGTGCATGTTTGCCTATAAATCTTGGCATTTTGAGTTTCATCGCTGCTTTTGTGGTTGGCTCTCTTGCCAGTGGGTTGAGTGTTGACGACATCTTTAACGGCTTTCCAGAGGATCTCTTTATTCTTCTTGCCGGGGTAACCTACCTGTTTTCTATTATCCAGAACAACGGGACTATTGATTTAATCACAGGATGGGGCCTCCGCTTAGTTAAAGGAAACCTCGGTCTGATACCTTGGGTTATGTTTTCACTTTGTACTCTGCTAACCAGTGTCGGTACATTAGGTCCAGCTGCTATCGCAATTCTAGCTCCTATCTCGTTACGATTTGCTTTTCAATACAACATCAATCCTCTCTTGATGGGCGTAATGGTTGTAATCGGTTCAACTGCGGGCTCCTTCTCCCCGCTAAATCCGTATGGTGTTATTGTTAACGGTGTCATGCAGTCTAGGGATTTGCCATATTCTCCTGGTATGCTCTTCGCAAACGCATTTATATACGGAGTTGTAGCATCGCTGATTGTATTTATCGTTCTCGGCGGGCTCCGGATGTTTAAAAACCAGGCCAATCATCACACGTATGTAGCAGCTACGATAGACGTAAATCCTGAAAATAAAATTGAAAAATCCGAAAACAGCAAAGAAAAGCAAGACGGTATGACTTTTTATAAAGGAGCCTCGGTTTTTGGCTTAGTACTCCTTGTCGTGTTGGCTCTTGGCTTCAAAATAAACATTGGTTTTGCGGCATTTGCAATTGGTTTGGCACTAGCATTGATTGCCCCCAAAAAACAAGCCGCAGTGCTAGGAAAAATGCCATGGTCGGTCATCCTACTAATTACAGGAATCGTTACATACGTGGGGGTGCTAGAAGAGATTGGAACCATTGACTACGTTACAGAATTAATAGCCAGTGTAGGGAATCCCGTCATCGCGGCTCTTACAGCGTCTTACGTGGGAGGGTTTGTCTCAGCATTTGCTTCAACAACAGGTTTCTTGGCGGCTATCATTCCGCTTGCAGCACCAATCCTACAAGATCCGACTATTTCATCCATCGGCGTAATCTCAGCAATCGCAATATCATCCAGCATCGTGGATTTAAGTCCTTTCTCAACAAATGGTGCGTTACTCCTTGCAAATGTTCAAGGTATAAGCGAACGAGTGTTTTTTAGACAGCTTTTGTTTGTTACAGCCATCGTCGTCGCTCTTGGACCAGGCCTTGCTTGGCTCATATTTGTGTTAATAGGAGGATGATCCTTTATACTAGGAACAAAAGCGCAAGAGCCTTGATCAGCCTCGGGCAAATAAGACGCTCTTGAATAGAAGGTGTTTTTTTACCTTCAATTCAAGAGCAGCCTATGACTCGAGGCAGTTACAGACGCGACGTTATTCACTGTAACTGCACTTGCAGGTCCTGTGCTTCGGAGCGATGCCGAGCAACTATCCACAGTACAAGAATTTTATTATTTCCTAAACGATAAAAAAGCATGGATTGAATTTGAATTCAATCCATGCTTTTTCTTTAGTGAAAGGGAATTTCAAAAGATTCTACTCTCATTGTTTTTATTTTTAAATTTATACTATCTTATTACCTGAGATCTCATCAACAACGGCCATGACAACCTTTGCTCCTTCGCTGAACCCAATGATTGGGATTAAGAATCTCCCTAGAAATTTTCAAAATGACGATCCGCTCATTGTTTAAGGAGATCGTCATTTTTTGTATGGGTTCCACTTAACCTTTCACTGACCCAGCTAATAATCCCTTTACAAAATACTTTCCTAGCAGAATGTAAACCAACAATGTCGGTAATGCCGCTAACAGCGCCCCAGCCATTTGCACGTTCCAGTGTACAATCTGACTGCCAGATAGATTCTGCAACGCTACCATAACTGGCTGTTGATCAGAGGTTGTAATTGTTACCGCGAACAAGAACTCGTTCCATATATTCGTAAATTGCCAGATTGCCACAACGACAAAGCTAGTAACCGATAATGGAATCATGATGTGACGGAAGATCCCTAGGAATCCTGCCCCGTCAATTTGCGCTGATTCGATCATTTCGTCTGGGATGTTCGCGTAGAAGTTACGGAACATCAGTGTTGTAATTGGTAAGCCGTATACGACATGAACAAAGATTAATCCTAAAATCGAGTTATAAAGACCTGCCTCACGTAAAAATTGAATTAATGGAATAAGGATACTTTGATATGGGATGAACATTCCGAATAAGATGACCGTAAATAAGACATCCGCACCTTTGAATTTCCATTTTGCTAATACATACCCGTTCATTGCTCCAAGTATTGCAGAAAGAAGTGTTGCTGGGATTACAAGATAAAATGAGTTCATTAGGTTTGGCGCAAGCTTTCCAAATGCCTCCGCGTAACCACTGAAATCCAGTGTGGTTGGCAGCTGCCACATCGTCGCTAATGTTACTTCATCAAATGGCTTTAAACTTGTGATAATCATGACGTATACTGGCATGAGGAAGAAGAGACTCATGGCTATTAAGATGAAATAGATAATCGGTTTGCTTATACGTTGCAGTACCATGTTACCTCTCCGCCTTTCTGCTGTGGATTAAATATGGTACGATGAAGATCGCCACTGATACAAGCATGATCATCGCAATGGCCGCCCCATTTGCATAGTAGTTACCACGGAATGTTGTTTCAAACATGTACACGCCTGGTACGTCTGTGACAAAGTTTGCTCCAGGTCCAGTCATGGCATAAATTAAATCAAAAATCTTTAATGAAATATGGGCCATAATGATGATGACACTCACAGTAATTGGACGTAATAATGGAAGAATGATTTTACGATAAATTAAAAATTCTGATGCACCATCCATACGTGCAGCTTCTCTCACTTCATCTGGAATGCCGCGTAAGCCTGCTAAGTACATCGCAAGGGAGAACCCAGTCATTTGCCATACAGCTGCAATGACAACTGCAATGAGTGCTGCTGGAATCCCAAATTCAATTTTCCCCCACTGAAATCCTGCAAGAATGTTTGTATCTGTATACCATTTCGGGTTCATTCCTAGTTTATTTAAAAATAGGTTCACACCTGTTGATGGGTTTAATAACCACTGCCAGACAACCCCTGTTACAACGAATGAAAGGGCCATAGGGAAGAAAAACAGATTTCGAAAAACGGGCTCTGCTTTTATTTTTTGATCTAGTAAAATCGCTAGACCCATTCCACTTATAATAACAAAGCCAATAAATAAGATCGTGAAGAAGATCGTATTTCGGAGATCAGCTTGGAAACGGAAATCCTGGAATAAAAAAAGATAGTTTTTTAGACCAGCGAATGAAAAGTCTGGTACAAGAGTGTTCCAATTACTAAAAGACACATAGCCGGTCCATCCAATAAAACCATAAACAAAGATCAAAATCAGAATGAATGATGGCAAAATAAATCCAATAGCCATTAGTTGATCACTTGAGAGCCTTTTCTTTTTTGACAAGGATGCAACGGTCTGTTCAGTTAAATGTGTAGGTTTGACTGTTTCCATCTTACGTTTCTCCTCCTTTATCCCGCATTAACGGGCAGTAATCCCCTACCTCAAAGCTTAAGTGATACAAGAAGCGAAGACATTAGGATAACTGCCCGTAAATGCCCGATAAGTCTCGCTAACCATCAGTGGAAAACCCCCACTGATAGTAGTCTCGCTTTATCCCGCATTAACGGGCAGTAAGCCCCCCAACCTCTAAGCATTAGTGATACAAAGAAGCGAAGCCACAAGGATAACTGCCCGTAAATGCCCGATAAGTCTCGCTAACCATCAGTGGAAAACCCCCACTAATGGAAGTCTCGCTTTACGAGAGGTCATTTATAAGGGTTTGCCCACAAATGGCCTCTTTAAAAAAGGGGAAGAGACTAATGCTCATCCCCTTGGTCATTACTTAAGCTCTGCTGCTGCTGCAACTAAGGAATCTGTGAATTGACCTACGTCCTGCTGTGTAACGAAAATGTTGATATTTTGGTTTACTTTTGTTACGAAGCCTTCTGAAGCTGCTGAACCGTGTGCTAAGCTCGGTGCCAGCGTAGCGGATTTAAAGTCTTCGATTGTGTCTTTTCCGTATTGGTCATATTTTTCAATGTCTGCATCTATGCGTGCTGGAATCGACCCTTTAAGCGGGTTGAATGCGTCCTGCCCTTCAACAGATGCTAGTACGCTTAAGAATTGCTTAACACCTTCAGGGTTTTTAACACCCTTCGGTAAACCAAATGTGTCTGTTATAACCATAAATTGACCATCTGTACCTGGTGTTGGGACATAGCCAAAGTCTTCGTTCACTGCTAATTTCAAGTCATTTACAAGATATCCTTTTGCCCAGTCACCCATGACATTCATTGCTGCCTCACCGTTAGCAACTAATTGAGATGCATCCTGCCAGTTGCGCGATGCGTGATCTTCGTTTACATATGAAAGCATCTTTTTAAATATTTCTGCTGCTTCTACTACTTTTGCATCATCAAATGCTAGTTCTCCAGTCCAAAGCTTTCCATAATCTTCAGCACCTAATACACCTAGAAGAACTGTTTCATATAAGTGTGTAGCTGCCCATGGCTCTTTATCACCAAGAGCTAATGGTGTGATCCCTTTTGCTTTTAATGCGTCAGCTACTTCAAAAAATTCATCAAATGATGTTGGAGCCTCTAAGCCATTCTCTTCTAGTACTTTTTTGTTATACCAAAGTACGTTTGAACGGTGAATGTTTACTGGTACTGAATAAATGTTGCCATCTTTACTTACCATGTCAATCAATTCCTGTGGAAATTTGTCATTTAGACCTTCTGCTTCATAAAAGTCGTTAAGCGATTCCATTTTCCCTGCTGCCACCCAAGCTTCATTTAGTTCCGCACCACCATGAACTTGGAATGTTGCCGGAGGATCGTCACCTTGCATACGGCTTGCTAAAACAGCCTTTGCATTTGTACCTGCTCCACCTGCTACTGCTGCGTTTTCAATTGGAATATCTGGATGTTTTTCTTCAAATAATTGAATAAGGGCTTTTAACCCGTCTTCTTCACCTGCACCAGTCCACCAGCTAAAAATATCGAGTGGTGCGGAAGCGTCTCCGCCGCTGCCTTCTTTGTTCCCCTCTGATGTTTCGTCTGTGCTTGATTTTGAGCTGCAAGCTGAAACGATTAAAGTAAAGACTAAAAATAGTGATAATAGGACAGTCTTTTTCATTTAAGTACATCCCCCTTATTTATGTTGTAATCGCTTACTATATTCAGTATAAAGGGGGTTGGAAGCATTTTAATGATCTAAATTCTTCACTATTTTATTTATTTCTGTATTATTTTGTGGTTGACCTATACTGTTTTGGTGATAAATTTGTCCACTTTTTAAATACCCGGCTAAAGTAGTTCGGATCATAGCCAACCTCAAAGGCGATCTCCTTCAAGCTTAGGTTTGTCTGAAGCAATAGCTCTTTTGACTTTTCAATTCGATAATCCGTCACATAGTCGATAAAGGTTTGTTTTGTTTGCTCCTTAAACATTTTTGTAAAATACGTTGGTGTTAGCCCCACATTTGCTGCTACATCCTCAAGACTAAAGGGTTCTTTATAATGATCATGTATATAGGACTTCGCTTTTGAGATTAATTGATTGCCTTCACTTTGAATAAAGATCCTTTCACCAAATTGGCGAATGATTTCAACAAAGTCTTCCTTTGCTGTTGCACCCATTACAGAAAAGTCTCGAAGATTGGCGCCCTCGGTTTCGAGCGAATGCTTTAACCGAATCCCCCACTCTGTTAAATATTGAATGATAGTTGTCATGTTCTTTTGTCTGGTAAGCTGCTCGTAATATAAGTGAAAGTAATCAATTGCTTGTTCGACTCTTCCGGCGATTAATTCATGATAGAGTGCTTTTTCCAGCTTACGAATCGTGCCATCCTTATTTTCATCTAATAACGGGAAACCATATGTAACACTTGCTTCCTTTGTAAGCTGTGCAGAAGCCAGTAATGCCTGCTGATAAGAAATGATTAGTTTATCTAGCTCGATAAACGGAGTCCCTATCCCTATGGTAGTTGAGGATGGCAATGAATGACTCATAGCTCGAGCAAGAGTAAGTGAATCTGCCTTAACATGGTGGGCTGACTTTTTATCTGTTATGAAAAGGAGAATAAGTTTGTCTCCTAATTTCTTTATAATAGTAGGAAGCATCGTCTTTTTGTTTAGTAATTCTGTTACAACTTCTCTATCACAACCAGTGATGACCTGAAAGTAGGCCATATGAGCATTAGGAAAGAAATTTTGATACATCCGTTCGATCTCAACTGTGATTTCATTTTGAATAATGGCTGTGATGATCTGCTGTTTTGCTAGTTTCTCGGACTCATTCAGTTGTTGCTTTAGTTGCTCTTCAAGCTTTTTCGCTTCTTTAATTTCCAATTCCACTCTTAAAAGTGATTCTAATGTTTCCTGTTTATTACTCGGTTTAAGAATATATTCCTTGACTCCCTGCTTCATCGCTACCTTTGCATATTCAAAGGAGTCATAAGCGGAAACCAGAATGAATTTGGTATGCGGAAGCTCTACGAGGATTTGTCTAATCGCTTCAAGACCATCAATTCCTGGCATATGAATGTCCATAATCATCACGTCTGGCTTATGTTTTCTTGCTAATTCAATCGCAACTCTTCCATTTGCCGCTTCTCCTATTACCTCTATATGATTAAAACTCTCTGAAATGAATTTCCTCATAGCTTTTCTCTCAATTAATTCATCATCGGCAATGATGATTTTCATACGATTTCCCCCTTACGATCTGGAAGCTTTAATCGGATTGTGGTCCCTTTGTTTAGTTCAGATGAGATGTCTAAGATTCCTTGTTGTTTATAGACAAGCTCTAGCCGCTTGATCACATTTCTTAAGCCGATGCCTGTGGAATGGCCGCTATGCTCTTCATGTAAGTCAATTGGTTCTCTTGAAAAGATTCGTTGCTTCGTTTCATCATCTATGCCTTTTCCATTATCCGTTACCTCAACAATAATGTTTTGATCATCTTGATAGATTTTGAGACTAATTACCCCGCCCTCCTCTAAACCTTCAACTCCATGAATAAATGAATTTTCAACGAGTGGCTGCAGGGTTAGGGCCGGAATTTTAGTATCTAAGCAGCTTTCATCCATCTCGATTTTAAAGGAAATCCTTTCTACGAATCTCGTTTTCTGAATGTAAAAATACTCTTTGACAACATTGACCTCTTCTTTTAATGTTACCGATTTATTTATGTCACCAAGGCTTGATCTGAGAAGTGTTGACACGGATTGGATCAGTCGAGACGTGACATTGGCATCCTCTAGGTAAGCCATTCTAGAGATCGTGTTTAGAGTATTAAATAAAAAGTGCGGATTAATTTGATTTTGTAAATGATTTAGTTCAAGCTCCTTTAGAAGCTTGTCTAGCTCAGATTTCTCCTTAATTTCTTCTACTAATTGTTTAATATTTTCTCGCATATTCTGGAAGGTTTCACTAAGTACCTTTACTTCATCCTTTGTTTTTACCTTAATTGGAGGACCGTCGAAGTTTCCTGCAGATACCTCCTTTGCAGCTTTTGATAAATTTCGAAGTGGGTTTGTTAACCCTTTTGAAAACCAAACAGCCGTTAATAAGGCCAATATTAAAGTTGAACTAAAAAGGTTAATCGCAAACCATTTGAATGAATGCTGCCGTTGTTCCATTTCTTGATAAAAGATTTGGTATTCTGCTAGTTCAAAGTTTAAAAGCTGTAATGTTGATTCAAGAATATAAGATGAAATATTTCGAACTTCCTTTACATGTGTTGTGTATTGATCAAGGTTATCATAACGGACAGCCCATATGGTCAGATCACTTTCAAAAAGGAGGTTTTTAATCATTCGTTGATATTTTTCAAGCTCTTCCTTGTTAATGCCTGTGATTGCATCCTCCTGCAGTCTTACGTTATTTTTTTGAAGCCGCTTTTTAATATCCTCATATTCTTCAATAAATACCGGATCCTTCTCGACAACATAGGCATTGACTTTTTCATAGACTTGTGTTGATTGCTGTGAAATTTCATTAAACAAGAGAAATCTCTCAAAGCTGCCATGATACTCTGACACGATTTGCGAGCTGCTAAAGTAGATCGCATATGAAACAATATTGAATAAAAGAACGAAGGCTAAAAAGTATACTAATAGCTTGTTACGAATGCTTGTCATGGCTGATTTCCCCCATCCATAGAGTCTGGAGAAATTGGTAAATCCTCCTTATAGATCACCTTTGTATCAGTATGCTGAAGAGGCTCTATATCCTCTCCTCTATTGAGCATAATCATTTTTTCAACAGCCTCATAGCCCATTTGATAAGGAAACTGCACAACCGTTGCTTCAATCGTTCCTTCCTTTATGTATTCAAGTGTTTCAGGCAGTATATCAAAACTAATGATATACTGATCATTTTCAGCCTGTTGCTTTTTAACGACTTGGGCAATGCCAATTCCATCAAGTGCACTTGTTCCATAAAAGGCAGTCGTATTTGGATATAACTGAAGAATTCGATGTGCCGCTTCTACTGCTCCAAGTTTGGTTATATTAGATTCCTCTACAGCAATAATTTCAATGCGTGGTTCTGTAGCGACAGCATCCTTAAAACCTTGAACACGAAGCTTTTGATGTGGGGCATCATGTCGCCCCGTGATAATTGCTACCTTTTGTTCTCCCGTTGTATCATTTAGTAATGCTTTTCCGGCTAGAAAACCAGAATAGTAGTTATCTGTTCCAACATAAACAGCTCGATCACTTTCAGGTGCATCTGTATCAATTGTGACAACTGGAATCTGCTTTTCCTTTGCTTTGGTCACAAGGGTTTCAAATTCAGGTTCAGCTACACCTTGTGTAATGACTCCGTCGACAAGGCCAGCAATCGCCATATCGATCGTTTTAAGATGTTCATCATTGTTTGCCTGCTTCGGACCTAGATACTCAAGGTATACATTATGAAATTTTGCCGCATCTCTTGCACCCTGTTCGACAAGGTGCCAATAGTCGTTATCGAGCTCTTCTGGAATGAGGACGAAGTGGTAATATGGTTCGGATTCTTTTGTCATAGCTTCTGTTTCCTCATAAAAGTGGAAGGTTTTTTCTCCGTAATATAAAGTTAGAAAACAGGTTAGTAAGAGTACGAGAAAAGTCAGAACGTACATGAAACGCTGAATAAATCGCATGTATGGGAACCACCTTTCAATAAGAGTTCTCTGTGACTTGCAATTAAGTATTTTTTATAACACTTTAACGTTTTTCTCCCCACAATCTCTAAAATTTTTTTGGCTGATTTTCCGTAGCTTATGCCTTCCATGCTAGTCTTTTTTCGGGAAACAAAAAACCTAAGCCATTGAAAAAAGAAGACAATTCCTGTCCCACAATTTTTCACGACTTAGGTTTTGCCTGCATCACCAGTAACAACCCTAGATTAATAGATATTATTTTTCATTATAATCGTTATTTTTTAATAATGTCAACGCTTTCACCATTGTGTTATCTAATTATTATAAGAGTAGTGCCCACAAAACGCGGATTTCTCACGCTAAGAAAAATAATACAGTAAATAAGCCGGATTTCCGCATGCTAAGAATATCCGGCTTTGGTTCATTTATTTCTAAGAGGAATTACGAAACAAAGATCCACACTTCTGAGCTTTAATTGTTTGTGGATGTCTTCTCACCGCATATTCCTATAAACGGAACACATAATCCCGTATCGGGACAAAAACCCGGGTTTTTAGCACAAAATACTTTAGTAAAATCAGGATTCTGTTGGCTGAGGTTTTTAAAATAGCAGACAATCTCATGATTCCGTACAGGTAAACTATTCAGTTGGAAAGAGAGCGGATACTTCATGTTTACATGCCGATAGTATAATCCTTTCTTTGTAAACGGAGGCGGATACGCATGATCCGGTAAAGTAGGAATAATGTCATGGACATTGTAAATACGAACACTATTCTTTACCGTTTGGTTGAAGCGGGAAGCAAAGTCAGGGTCTGCGACACGCGGACTGCCATACGTATACACGAAAGGATTTTTAAACCTGGTGTTTACCGCAAAATCTAAAGCAGCTAATACGGCTAAAGCTCCGCCTAAACTGTGGCCTGCTACAAATAGTTTTTTTGTTGTAGAAAGCTTGTTTAATTCTCTGATCAAGTCATTTCTTGTCGATTGATAAATACATGTAAATCCGCGATGAGTTTTTCCTGCATTTATGACAAAAGGATATGGTACTTGATATAAGTCTTGGTCCGACTCATTGTCCTTAAATGTTCGGGTTCCTCTAAAAGCTACAATAATTTTATCTTGTGACTCTGCAATAAAACCAAATACTTCCTCTTCCGGCTCCTCGACACCAGCAAGAGCTCGTATGGTATATCGGAGGCTATATCCTTTTGGCAAGACAAGTGGTTCCGTTTCAAAGAGTTGGTATGACTGATAGATCATGGCCGAAAGCAATATCGCATCTTTCGTGTTAAAAATATACTTTATGCTTGTGATATTCATCTATGCAGCTCCGTTCTTTTATTCAAGGCTTCAGACACTAGCATGTTCCTCGAAACGGAACACACATTTCGGTATCGGGACAAAAACCCAGATTTTCATTGCATAATGCTTTGGAAAAATCAGGATTCATTTTGCTGAGGTATTTAAAATAACAGGCAATCGCATCATTGCGCGGCGTATTATTTAACTGAAATGAGATTGGATACTTTGTTTTTACATGTTGATAGTATAATCCTTCCTCCGTAAAAGGAGGTGGATACTTTTTTGCTGGGAAAGTTGGAAAAGAGTCATGAATATTTACAATGCGTATACTATTTTTTACCACTTGGTTGAATCGGGAAGCAAAGACAGGGTCTCCGATACGCGGACTGCCATACGTGTACACGAAAGGATTCTTAAACCCGGTGTTCACTGCAATATCTAAAGCAGCTAACGTTGCCAAAGCTCCTCCGTAGTTGTGTCCGGTGACAAACAGCTTTTTTGATGTAGAAAGTTTGTTTAATTGTCTGATTAAATTGTTTCTTGTTGATTGATAAAGACATGTAAATCCACGGGAGGTTTTTCCTCCATTTTTAACATAGGGATAGAGAACTTGAAATATGTCATAGGATGCTAAAAGATCTGCAGGATATGCAGCATATCCTCTAAACGCTATAATGATTTGATCTTGTGACTCGGCAATAAAACCGAATACTAATTCCGTAGGATCCTCTACGTTAGCAAAAGCACGAATGGTATATCGAAGTTTAAAGCCTTTTGGTAAGATAAGTTTCCCTTCTAAAAAGAATGGATATGTCTGATAGCTCATTGCTGCAAGTAATATTGCGGCTTTACTATTAAAAATATTGTTTTTATCTGAAAAAACCATATTTACAATTCCTTTCCTAATATAGGCTGTTTACGATAACATATGAATTAAAATCCGGAATTGTTAATGATGGTGATATTAACGTGGGTGTTGGTAAAGAACCGGGAAAGTTCCTTAGTGTAGGAATAAAAGCATTGTTGATAGTCAAAAATCTCTTAGCGTGCGACCCGCGTTTAGTTGGCAGAACCCCTTATAGAGCATTAGTGAAAGGAAAAAACGGAAATCATAAAAAGATCCTGACCTCCGCTTTTAAATGTCAATATATTAGTTACATCATTTGCGTAACTTATTTATTTAATGACTGAGCAGCCATCCATTCCATAACAGTTGTAGTTTCCCCATCGTTTGTTGCTTCAACTTCGTTATTGTATACTGGAATCCATGACCAATGCCCATTGTATTCATATGGTGTACCATCTGCATTTTTGTATAATCCCGTCGTATCACGTACATCATCAAACAGTGTTAAATGAACATTTTCAGCACCTGCATCAATTAAACGGTCAAAAGTCGGAAGTGTATTGAGTTCTGGCAGCAATGTTGTATCATTTGCTGCTGTAACGAACCAGGTCGGAGTCTTTGTCAAATTTTGTATGTCTTCATCTGTAATCAATGTATCATTTAAACCTTCACATACCGGATATGCAGCTGCAAAGTATCCTGGATAATCGCGAATCATAAGCATCGTCATATATCCACCATTTGAAGCACCACCAATGTAAATTCGATTCGGATCGATATCAGGATTATTAGCAACATAATCTTTTATTAATGCCATAAGTGCTTCCTGATAGATGGAAGTTCCATCAGCTACTCCTGTAAAACCGTCCATCCATTTAGTTGGTGCCTGAGGTGCTAAAACGTATGCTCCATCAAAATACGATTGAATTTCTTCACTGGCAAAGCTAACAGCTTTATTGGCAGAAAGTGGAATAGTTGTATCCGTGCCACCTTCTCCGCCACCGTGTAACCAAATAATTAATGGATTCTTTTCCTTATCTTTTGCTGGTGCATAATCTGCATATGTTAAAGTAACGTCATTATATGTTTTTGATCCAGAAGAGAAATCATCTACAAGTTCTCTCGTGCCACCTGCAAATGTATCGATCATCAATTCTGAAATTGTTCCTGAATTCAAAGCAATATCTTGCACCTGAGTAATCGTATACTTCGTATCAATCCATGCGTTTAATCGCGTATTAGCCCAATCATAATTAAGTGGTGAACCTAAAGAGATATTTGGTCCAATTTCCATTTCTAAAACGACATATTTTCCTCTTGCAGCAGGGCTTCCTTCTTTATCAGAAACATAAGCGTTTGTGACTGTACGATCGCCTTCTTCCAATAATGGAGTTGCTAATCGATCGTCACTTCTTGAAACATGTACGTTAAAAGTATCCTCTGTCACCGAATTATTTGGTACTGGTTGACCAATATCAACAATTACTTTTGTAACCGCTGCACCCCAGTCATGGATTTCTGTAACAGTACGGTAAGATGTTTGTTTTGTAATTCCTTCCTTAGCAAGTACACCAATGCTGAAAGAAAGTGACATAACAATTGTTAAAATACATAACAATCCAGTTCTTACGTGTTTTTTTAGCATATCTTCTACCTCCCCCATCTTACCTGTGTTTTTAGCAAATACGTTTCTTGTTAAACCTGATGTAGCATGAGACAAACTTGGATGTCCGTCATAACTTTTTTCCTCTCTAACTTATAAGCCCTTACAATAAAAAACTAGCATATAGAAAGAGTTTTTTTAGAAGCGATTATAGGACTAAATACGCCTCTTCTTGTAGAGGCGCATTTTCCTTTTTTGTAACCTATGGAGATGAATTCATGTTTTATTCATTTAGTTTAGAAAGTTTGTTGATCTCGACTTGTGGTGCTAATACATCATTTACCGTTTCAACTACGATATCTTTATCAACCTTAAATGAAGCAGCTCCTCTAATATCAGTTGAAGATGCACCTACAAGGACTTCATAAGTGCCTTTTTCAACTAGCCAAGCGGATTTCTCTTCATCAAAAGAGGCTAAATCCTTTAGATCCAAATCAAATGTAAGATTCTCTTTTTTACCAGGTCTTAATTCGTTTGTTTTCGCAAATGCCTTCAATTCTAATTCTGGTTTTTCAAGCTTTCCATCTGGAGCAGAAACGTAAACTTGAACAGCCTCTCGACCCGCAACATCACCTGTATTTTCAACTGTTGCAAATACGGTCATTTTGTCCTTTATTTGCCCGTTTCGGTTGACCCTTACATTCTCATAATCAAACGTTGTATATGACAAGCCGTAACCGAATTCATAAGCAGGTTTTAATCCAAATGTTGAATTGTAGCGATATCCTACATAAATATCTTCTTCATACGTAAATTCATTATTTTCACCAGGATAACGGTCTGCATAAGGAAGGTCTGCATAGTCAACTGGGAAGGTTTGTGCAAGTTTACCTGATGGGTTGACTTTCCCAGTGAGGACATCCGCAACTGAATTTCCTAATTCTTGCCCTGGTTGCCACCCGAGGAGAATTCCATCAACTTTATCTTCCCAGCTTGCTGTTTCAAGTGGTCCTTCGACATTAAGGACAGCAATAACAGGTTTCCCTTCTGCATGATAAGCCTTTGATACATCATCAATCATCTTTCGTTTAGATTCTGATAAATAGAAGTCACCCTTTGATCGGTCCGATCCATAAGTACCAAATTCACTTGAAAGTACGATAATACCTACATCTGTGTTTTTAGCAGCTGCAACAGCATCCTCTTTTACATCCATTTCAGGAAGTGTCGGGAATGTAGAGACAAAGAAATTTCCTGGTGTTTGTTTATATTCATCTGTTGCCCTTAGTTCTTCTACATATGTTTCATATTTACCTAACAACTCTTCATTAATCTGTAAGCCGGCATTTTGTAAACCTTCAGGAAAGCCTACTTGGTATGGTGCGTACACAAGTGCACTTCCACGTCCCCCTGTCATTTTCTCAATGTTTGGTGTTCCAAACAATGAAACGCTTACATCGTTATCTATTGGTAATGCTTTCTCTTCATTTTTTAGAAGAACCATTCCATCTGCTGCTGCTTGACGTGCAAGCTTAGCACCTGCTTCTAAATCCGGTGTATTTGTTGCTTCATGTCCCTTAAATGTTGGCGTTTGGACAACAATAGTAAGAATTGATTTAATATTACGATCAAGATACTTTTCATCAAGACTTCCATCTTTCACTGCATTTATGATTCGATTAATCTGATTCAAGTTACCTGGCATAAACAGATCTGTTCCTGCAACGACCTGTTTAACAATATCTCTATTATTTCCATTTTCCCAATCCGTCATCGTAAAGCCTTTAAATCCCCAGTCTTCTCTTAACACGCTTGTTAAAAGATCCTTGTTTTCTGTTGCATACGTACCGTTAATTGCATTGTAGGAATCCATTACCGCCCAAGGGTCAGATTCTTTAACAGCTATTTCAAAGCCTTTTAGGTAGATTTCTCTTAATGCTCTTTGGCTTACATTCATATTTCCATTATTTAACGTTCTTTGATTATAAGCAGCAAAATGCTTAATTGTCGTTCCAACACCCTTGTCTTGAACACCATTTACAAATTCAGATGTCATGATACCTGTTACTAAAGGATCTTCTGAAAAGTATTCATAATTTCTGCCATTTAACAAATAACTTTGGATATTCATACCTGGTGCGAGTAGTAGGTCAATGCCATACGCCTTTAGTTCATCTGCAGTCGCACTCCCAACTTTGTTCACTAATTCTGTATCCCAAGTTGAGGCAAGTACATTAGGTGAAGGGAATTTTGTGGCATGAAATGTTTGTTCAGTCCCTGGTCTTGTTGGGTCAATTCGAACCCCCATTGGTCCATCTGCTAGGACAATTGATGGAATTCCTAAACGCGGGATTGCTTGTGTTTGACCAGCTGCTCCAGGTACTTTTCGTGCTTGTGCGCCGATAATCTCCCCATTAACTGGGTCTAGCGCCACAGTATTTGCTCCAACTACCATCGCAGCTTTTTCTTGTAATGTCATAGCCGCAATGACAGCATCAATTGAAGCTGCATCTACCAATTGTGGAACTTGTTGTTGCTCTTCTGCTGACTGTGAAACGGTTTCATTAGTATTAGCATTTGAATTAGAAGCAAAGGCTGAATCAGTGTAAGTTCCACTTACAATAACCCCCGAAGCTAAAGCAATTGCTAGAAGCTTCCTCCTTTGTTTTTTCCACTTTTTTAACAATATTCTCTACCCCTCTCAACATGTCATTTCAAGTCGTTATGAAAACGATTACAAATTAAGTTTACAAGAGCTTTACTGTGAGGGGACTTTTTAAAATACTGACTTTTTTATTATTTCTAGTATTTTCTTGTTATCTTCTACCTGAAGATTAAGAACTTCAACTTCTTTATTCGTTTTGTTGTACTCTCATCTGCAAAATGCTTGTTATTATACCGTATTAAAAGAAATAGGAAGTTATTTCATTCATGAAAAATAACTTCCTATTTCTTTTTTTAATCATGCTATAAAGTTCGTTCAAATTCTTTTTGAATCATATAAGTTCGATTAAAAACATCAGTTGACATCTAGCTACTGTATTGAGATTAACTTTCTATTTTGGATTTCTACTTTTAATAAAGAAATAAAAGTAGAATCAAGTTTTAATTCTTTTGCTTTCATATAAGAAAGTATGAGTAAATCATTACTTATCCGAATCATTCTTACTCTTTCCTCCTCAAAACAAGTTAAAACATTGAACCCTATAAAAATAGCATGATGTGCAGCAATTGATTCAAGTGACAGGTAAATCCCTTCTCCCATACACCATTCTAGGCTCTCTAAATGAGAGCCTCTTTATTATTTCATTTTTGATATCAGGTTGGTTAAAATCTCTAACTTTCTAACGAATTTAATTTTTAGTTAATTTATTGATCTCAACCTGTGGTTCTAAAGAATTACTTACTTCTTCTACAACAATATCCTTAGCAACCTTAAATGTAGCAGTACCTTTAATATTTTCTGATGACGCGCCAACTTTCACAGTATACGTACCTTTTTCAACAATCCATTGGTCATTTTCTTCATCATAAGAAGCTAAATCCTTTGCATTTAAATCAAACTTCAGCAGCTGACTTTGGTTAGCATTTAGCTCCTTTGTTTTTCCGAATGCTTTTAATTCAATTTCAGGCTTTTCGAGTTTCCCATCTGGAGCCGTTACATATACTTGGACAGCCTCTTTTCCTGAAATAGCACCTGTATTCTTAACATTTGTAAATACTGTGATCTCATCCTTGAATGTTCCGCCGTTACTTACTCTAATATTGCTATAATCAAAGCTAGTATAAGATAATCCATAGCCAAACTCATAGGCAGGCTTCACATTGAATGTTGAATGATAGCGATAACCTACGTAGATATCCTCTTCATAGACAACCTGTGTTGGATTTTCTTCAGGTGTTCCAGGGAAGTTCTCCGCTGAAGGTACATCACTATATTGAACAGGGAAGGTTGTTGCAAGTTTGCCAGACGGGTTAACTGCCCCTGTTAAAACATCTGCAATGGCATCTCCAGCTTCCTGTCCAGGCTGCCATGCTACAAGGATTGAGTCCACTTTATCTCTCCAGCTGGCTACTTCAACAGGTCCTCCAATATTAAGGACAACCGCTACTTTTTTTCCAGCTTCATGATATGCTTTTGAGATGTTTTCAATCATTTCTTGTTCTGCATCTGTTAGTAAATAATCTCCCTTTACATTTTGGCGGTCTACTCCTTCGCCTGAATTTCGGCCAATGACGATTACACCGATGTCTGATTCATTCTGAATTTTTTCTATATGTTCAGTATTTAGAACCTTTTCAGGGATAACAGGAATGACTTTTCCAAAGTCTTCTCCCCATGGACTTGGTTTAATCTTGTATTCATCCATTGCTCTTAATTCACTTATATAGTCATTGTACTCACTAATGAGCTCATCATGTAATTTGTAGCCTCCATGTTTTAGTCCATCTACAACCGAAACTGTATAAGCTGCGTTTACATCTCCGCTGCCAGTACCGCCTTTAACTGTTTCAATTTGCGCAGTGCCAAATAATGCAATTTTGTTTTCCTTCTTAAGCGGGAGTGCTTTATAATCATTCTTTAAGAGGACCATGCCGTCCGCAGCAGCCTGACGTGCAACTTTTGCATGTGCATCCAAGTCTGGATTATCTGAATGAGCATAGTTCTTAAAGCTTGGAGATTCTACTACAAAATTTAAGATATTCTTTACATTGCGATCTAAGATTGCCTCATCTAATTTTCCATTCTTAACAGCATCAACTATTTTATCTGAACTCTGAGGAGAACCAGGCATAATCTGATCATTTCCAGCTTTCATTTGTGCTACAGGGTCTGTCCCAGCAAACCAATCTGTCATGACATAGCCCTTATATCCCCAGTCACCTCTTAAAACAGTTGTTAATAATTCTTCATTTTGGGAGGCTGGTGTACCATTTAGTAGATTATAAGAGCTCATAACAGCTTTAGGATTAGACTCCTTCACAGCAATTTCAAAGCCCTTTAAATACAGCTCTCTTAAAGCCCTCTCTGATACAATTGTATCTATCGTAAATCGATTGGTTTCCTGATTGTTTGCTGCAAAGTGCTTAACTGTTGCTCCTACACCATTTGATTGGACACCATTTACTAACGCAGCTGTCATTTTCCCTGTAATTACTGGATCTTCAGAAAAATACTCAAAATTCCGGCCGTTCAGCAAGTTACGGTGAAGGTTTAATGCTGGTGCTAATAAAACATCAACACCATATTCCTTCACTTCATTTCCTTGTGCTTGGCCAACTTTGTTTACAACACTAGTATCCCATGTTGAAGCAAGGGATGTTGCGATCGGAAAGGCTGTTGAATAATACGTCTTCGTTTCCCCAGGTCGTGTTGGACTTATTCTTAATCCAGCGGGTCCATCAGCATAAAACATGGCAGGTATTCCCAAACGTTCAATAGCAGGAGTTCCCCCTACAGCACCTGCAACTGATAGTTTAGGGATTGTCATACCAGGCATACCTACACCAACAACTAACTTAGCTTTTTCCTCAACAGTCATGGCTGCTATAACAGCATCAATTGACGCCTTGTCTATAAGCTGAGGCACTTCCTTTGATATCTGATCCGATTGTTGGCTTCCTGCTTTTCCCTCGTTTGCAGCTAAAGCTGATTGAAAGCTAAAACCCGAAAATGCGACACCCGTTGCTAATGCGATGGCTAACATTTGTCTTCTTTTCTTCTTCATTTTTTTTAACATGTTCCATCCCCTCGGTTTCCTGCGATTTATTGTTAACGCTTCCAATTCTATTTTATCGCGCTTTTTAGCCTGTTATATATGGACTATTTTGTTATTCCTAGCATTTTTTTATTACTATTGTTCTAAGAATGTTTTGCTAGTGATTCAAACCATGTTCTTAATCTTAATTAAAATACCTCTCACCATTCACTGGTAAGAGGGTATTCGTCAATCTTTACATTAACTTTAAAATTTCGTCGAACAGAATAGGTTCATTTTCTGCATCTGAATTTCTTTCGATCCTCGATTTGAATCTACACGTCTTTTTGAAAAATATTTTCATTAAACTATTAATGGAAATTTAGAAAAGGTTATGACTTGCATCTTAACTAGCCCTTTCCTGGGATTACTAGATTATTTGTTTGATATGGTAATTGATTTAGCGACCTCTTCCACCCTTGCCAATGGTTAAAATAGTCATTAGCAGATGTCATGGTTGATACTTGTTAAGTACTAATTTTTATATAAAAGGTGCGTGTAATATATAGATTGCAGACTTAGGCTAACTTACTATTGAGATGGTTAACTTGTCCTCCGAGTCTTCCTTCACAATTGATCTAAATCGTTCATATTTTTGAGCCAAAACGTTTATTTATAGTTTAATAATAAAAAACCGTTCAAAGGTTTGACGTATTTCGCTCACGGTGCTATTCTCAATTCATAAGAAAGCGCTTTCTAAAAATATGAAATGGAGGGTAAATATGGATATTTCTTCACTGTTGCAGCCCAAAAATATTCTATTTGATGAAACCATTCATTCAAAAAAAGATTTATTTAGAACGATGGCTGAATTACTTGAAAAAAATGGGTGTATCAAAAACAAAAAGAAATTAATCGTGGATTTAGAAAAAAGGGAAAAGGTTGTTTCTACAGGTATAGAAGATGGTTTTGGTATCCCTCATGCTAAAAGTAAATGTGTAGTGAAACCTACAATCGCTTTTGCCCATACGAATGAGATCTCAGATTATATTGCTTTAGATGATACGAAGGTTCAATGTAGTTTTTTGCTAGCTATTCCTTCCGATTCAAATGATCTTCATTTAGACATTTTGAGTTCGTTATCAAGAAAATTAATGAATGAAGATTTTAGAAACAAGTTAAAACAAGCAAAGACACAAGAAGAAGTTATGACCATTCTATCAGACTAGCTTAATTGAAATCATTGCCATTGCTTTAACTTACTTATGACATGGTAATGAAATTAAACTAATTATCTATTGAATAATAAAGATTCCACCCGAAACACACACGAAGTTTTCGGAATATTCAACAATTGTTCAAACTCCCGCTAAGTGCAACTAACAATACTCGGTGTCTAATATTACTTAGAATGATTACTCCTTTACTCTTGTGAAAAAACCTTATCACACTTGGTCAATGTATTGTGGTTTCAACCAATTTATAAGGAGGTTTTTAGGTGAAAATTGTTGGAATTACATCATGTCCCACTGGAATTGCTCACACGTATATGGCAGCCGAGAAATTACAAAAGACGGCTGAAGCCAAAGGGTATGAAATAAAGATTGAAACTCAAGGAGCTAGAAGTGAAAATATCTTGACCACACAAGAGATTGAAGAAGCAGATGTTGTGATATTAGCAATAGATAAAGAAGTTGATATGAGCCGGTTTAGTGGTAAAAAAATTAAAAAGGTTTCTACTGCAAAGGCAATAAGAGATGCAGATACTATCATTGACGAAGCAATAAATGAAATCGGAACCTATACAAGTAAAATAACAAGTGATACACATACGACTAATAACCAAGGTATAATGAAGAACTTATACAATCATTTTATGAACGGTGTCAATTACATGCTTCCATTTGTCATTGCGGGCGGAATTTTAATCGCTATTAGTTTTGCTTTTGGAATTGATGCTTCGAATCCTGAAAGTGAAAGTTATAATGCGCTAGCTGGAGCATTAAGCAAGATCGGTGGAGATACAGCCTTTGCTTTAATGGTACCTGCCCTAGCAGCAGGTATTAGTATATCGATTGCAGGGAGAGCAGGACTGGCAACTGGCTTTGTTGCAGGTACTTTAGCTGCCGCTGGTGGTTCTGGATTTCTAGGCGGGATGATTGGTGGTCTTTTAGCGGGATACATTACGAATTTGTTTGCTAATAAAGTAAATATCAAGGCATCTATTGCTCCCATCTATCAATTAATTGTTGTTCCATTACTAGCTATTTCTTTAACAGGTTTCATCATGATATTTTTGGTAGAAGCCCCAGTCACAGCTCTTTTGAACCTTTTGACAGGTTTCTTAAACGGTTTAGGTGAAACAAGCGGCATTATATTTGGATTATTAATCGGAATCATGATGGCAGCTGATATGGGTGGTCCTATCAATAAATCCATTTCAACTTTCTCCATAGGATTAATGTCTGCTGGTGTAAATGCCCCGATTGCGGCTTGTATGGCTGCTGGTATGGTTCCACCTTTAGGGCTAGCACTGGCAACAATACTCTTTAAAAACAAATTTACAAAAGAAGAAAAGACTTCAGGTAAATCATGTTGGGTTTTAGGTTCCTCTTATATCACTGAAGGTGCTATTCCATTCGCTGTAGCAGATCCAATCCGAGTCATTCCAAGCTTAATGGTGGGTTCAGCAGTAACTGCATCTATATCAATGGGAGCAGGAATTACATCAATGGCACCACATGGCGGTATTTGGGTCATGTTTATTCCTAATGTGATTAATAATGTTCCTATCTATCTATTAGCCATCGTTGCAGGAACGATTGTAACGGCAGTAATGGTTGGACTATTAAAAAAAGAAGTTGTCTCTAATAAGGATGAATATTCAACTGAATCACTTCAAAGAAATGGGGATCGTACGAATGTTATATAATATGAAAGATTTGCTGAAAGTAGCAAAAGAAAATAAGTTTGCTGTTCCTGCCTTTAATATTTGTAGTTATGACATGTTGAAAGCAATCATGGAAGAAGTAGAAGAACAAAACGCACCAGTTATATTCGAAATTCATCCCGACGAAATTGCCTATCTTAAAGACGAATTTGTTGCAAGCGTTCGAGAATTCGCCTTAAGAAGCGCTGTTCCAGTAGTTATTCACTTGGATCATGGAGGTTCCATTTATGATGTGATGCGTGCCATCAGAAATGGATATACTTCCGTCATGATTGATGCCTCCTTAGAAAGTTATGAGAAAAATGTGGAAATCACAAAGAAGATTGTGGAACTAGCACATGAAGTAAATGTTTCTGTTGAAGCTGAGTTAGGAACAATAGGAAACAATGGTTCTTATGAAGGCGGTTCAGACCAAATTATTTATACCGATCCTGAACAGGCAATCGACTTTGTTGAACAGACAGGAATTGATACCTTAGCTATCGCTATCGGAACGGCTCATGGCTTATATCCAAAAGATTTCACTCCAAAGTTGAATATGGAATTATTAAAAGAATTAAACGATAAAATTGATATTCCATTTGTACTTCATGGCGGATCAGGAAATCCGGATCATGAAGTAAGCGAATCAGTAAAATATGGCATTGGAAAAGTAAACTTATCATCGGACCTAAAAAGTGTGTTCTTTAATGAAATTCGAAAAATATTATTAGAAAACCCAACTATGTATGAACCAGGCGAGATTTTTCCTATACCAAATGAAAAAGTAAAAGAAGTAGTAAGACATAAATTACAAGTATTAAATACTGTAGGAAAAGCAGAGTTATATAATTAAAAAAACAGCATGGGCACATGAAAGGTGCTCATGCTTTGTTCATTCTTTTCATCTACCGTACTGGAAAAATTGTAAGCGAAGTGATCAATCTCTAGTTAACTTAGAAAGTATTGTAGCAAAATGAGGTGATATTGTGGTTACTAACGCTAGACAAGTAAGGCAAAATAAAATCATAAACTACCTACAATCAGAAGGGTTTGTAAAAACGTTAGATTTAGTTGAGATGTTACGTTATAGTGAAGCAACAATCAAAAGAGACCTTGTTGATTTAGAGAACAAAGAATTAATTCGCAGAACTCGCGGCGGTGCGATGATCATTGATAAGGGAAAAATTGATATTCCATATCTAATGAAAATAAATAGATTTAATAATGATAAAAAGATGGTAATGCTAGCTAAGATTGCTCAGAAACTATTAAAAGATGATATGGTCATTTTCATAGATTCCAGTAGTACGGCTTTACATTTAGTAGATGTTTTAACAAAATATGACGGACTACAGATCATTACGAACGGATTAATTACCGCAAGCCTTTTATCAGAGTACACAACTGCACGGGTTAATATTGTTGGCGGCTCTATCGTTCCGAAAAGATTCACTATAAATGGTTCAAAAGCTCTGCATGATATAACTACTTATTATGCAGATATCACTTTCGTTTCTTGTAGAGGATATGATTTTACCCTAGGGGCTACGGAAACCACAGAAGGAGAGGCTTATATCAAGCAGGCTTTTCGTAAGCAATCCAAAGAAGTAGCTTTAATTATTACTTCAGAGAAGTTTAATCACCGTTATATGAGACAAAGTTTAAGTAATCATGATATAGACTATATCATAACAGATAAAAACTTGAGTAAAGATGAGAAAAATATATTGGTAAGAAACAATATTCGATTTATGTCTGAGTCTGAGCAATAATCAAGAATTATTCAGATAGTAGAAAAAGCATAAACTAAAAAAGACTGTTCGGTGGTAGAACACCAAACAGTCACACAATAGCTAGATTCACTTCAAGGGATCAGCGATGTTGGCAAATAATCCACCCTATCTCCGTGCTATGCTCAAGGCTGGGTTATTTTTCGTCTAAAAAATGTTTGAAACACCAATCTATTACAAAGCAGTAAATCGGATTCCTTTTCAAAAATAATAAGAGATCTTTATTCTACATCCTTATTAATGACCTCTTGTTCGACACTAACTTCTTCCATGTTCTCTAAGATCCGCTTTGCCATGAGTTTATATCCGCTCGTGTTTAGGTGGAAATGATCATCAGATAATAGCTCTTGTCGGAATCACTAAAAACAATACCTCACGTGATTTTTCAAGTACAGGGAGGAAATTTTTCTTTTGAAGCCGTACAAAAAGGTAATGTTTTTTATCAAAGAGCAAGAAGCGAAGAAAAAAGATTAGCCAAACAAACGTTAGACTATTGGAGAGAACATCCTTCAAAGTATGCTCTTTGGTATTTTAACCCGTATGCTCCATGCCCCCAACCTGGTACAACCAACCAATTGCAGGACAATATAAACAGCATTGTTATTATGAGCCACAGGCTAATACATGTGAAGGTGCTTATACTTGGTAAATCCCCACATATTGTGGGGATTTCAGAGTGTAGACAAACTCGATGAAATTCGAGTTTGCCTACACTCTTTTTTATTTGGAAGTAACTTAATTCTTGAGGTGATGACCATGCTTTCAAAACACAATTTAAACCAACGAGATCAAATCGAAATGATCGCTTTAGATCAACTTGTACCAGCTGTAACAGTTATTTACTAATTTAATCTTTGAAAGGAATTCTCGAGAACAAAAAGAGCTGCCCTATTGGACAGCCCCCTTTCAAATATTCGAGTTAACTTATTAGGAAAACCTAACTACCTACTTGTCGTAGCTTAAACCGAAGCCGAATGAGTAATCGTCACCAGCTTTATTTCTGTAGGTGTAGTCGAACGATTCAGCATAGCCTGGAACATCTGAAGCGTTTTTATCAACGGCTTCTTGGTTCGCAGGGATTGTGATTGGCAGTTTACCCGTTGGGTTAAAGCGACCACGTAGCACGTCTAACAGTGCTTCACCCTTCACATTGTAGGTTGCTACAACTGCTGCAGCATGAGGCTCGACCTCATCAATAACCCACGGATTGTTCATATTGATGACGAGAGCTGTTGGAACAGTGTTTTCAATCTCCTTCACTCTGTCAACGTCAATACCAGTCAGTGTACCTAGCTTGATGTCAACAGGTGCATCAAGGTTGACTGGGTTTTCAAATGGACTTGGACGCAGCATAACGAGAGCGGCATTTGCCTCTTCAAGCGTGTTGACAATTGTCACTGACGGATCTTCTTTTTTAATAAGTTCCTTCAGCGAAGATGTACGTATAGCACTGTTATTACCAGCGAATACTTCAACGTAAAGCTTAGTCGTTGCAATTTTTTCATCAGTCAGTGGCAGCATATTTTCGTCGTTACGCAGAAGTGTCACTGATTTCAGGTGAGCCTCGTCAGCACGTGCCTGAGATTCATCCGAGTCAGCGATTTTTTGCGCCTCTGTCGGGTCAGTATACGGATCCTCGAACAGTCCAAGATTGAAAATCTCAGTAAGAAGCTGCGACACTGATGGATCAAGTTCCTCTTCTTTAACTAGGCCTTTATTTATCGCAGATATCAACCCGCTTGGATCGTTGTTGTCTGAGAAAATATTCGTTCCAGCATCAATCGCTTTTGCGAATTTCTCCTCGATCGTTAGATCTTGTACACCCCAGTCACGGTTAGTCAGCACACCGCTATCACTGTTCACGTAGCCCTTGAAGCCCATTTCACCACGAAGCAAGTCGGTTATGATTTTCTTATTATAAGCAGCTGCTACTTCTTCGAATTGCTGAGTCTCAGAGTACCAAAGCTCCTTCGGAAGCTGGACTGCACTCATATCATTTTTAGGGACATTATAATATGACATAATTGAGCTTGTCCCAGCGTCAATCGCAGCTTGGAACGGTGGGAGATGGTATTTATATAAGCTTCCCTCAGTCGGATAGATGGCCCACTGGCCTTGCTCATTGTGTGGATCAAGACCGTTTAAGACCGCACCATCACCAGGAAAATGTTTCACCGTTTGTGCAACAGACTGGCTACTTAGCTTATTTCCTTGGAAGCCTAGTGTTACCTCACGGGCAATCTCGGCATTTAACGTAGGGTCCTCACCAAAGGTACCAGAAATACGTCGCCAGCGTGGCTCAGTCACTGTTTCAATTTGGTAGCCGTAATTTTTCTGGATTCCTGCTGAGCGCCATTCATCCTGAGCAATTTCAGCGAAATCACGGATTAGCTCAAGATCACGTGTTGCCGCAAGCCCTAAAGTACCTGGCCATGTCGAGAATTGACCAGAAGCCTCACTGATACCAAATTGGTTTTGCTCATTGATATGGTTACGCGGGTTAGAAGTAAAAACAATCGGGATACCTAGTGGTGAAGCCTCTGCGATCTCCTGGTAACTGTTCGCACGCTTTGCTAAATCTTGAGCTGTTGGGTTGTCGCGAATAATCATATATCGAATGTGTCGGTTATTAACGTAGTCCTTCACCACATCAGCGTTTGCTCCAAGAGACGTGATTTGCATCATCCCTGCCTTTTCCTCCATGCTCATCCGCGGCAGGAGGTCAGCTACACGCTCCTCTGTAGACAAGCGCCAGTCCTCGTAACGGTCAAGCTTGCCGTTGTTATTGAGATCCTTGAACTTGCGTTGACCAACTTTAATGATTGGCTTAACATGAGCCTCAACTGATGGAGCCTTCTTACCACCAGCATTTGAATGTTCTGGTGGAGCAGCTAATGCCCCGCTTGCAATGGTTGTTGCTGCTACAGTAGTCACTAGTGACGCCATTACTATTTTTCTTAAGCGTTTCGATAAACTACCCAATGTTTCAATCCTCCCCTTCATTTTGTTTCATTAAGATTAAATTACTAATAGCTTTCTCATTATCGTTAAACTGTTTCAACACACCTCCTCTTTTTTTCATTTAGGATTACGTCTCATTTAAGCGCTTTCACATGGTGTTGATTCTATTGTATAAAATATCTTTCTATTTTGAATTGTGATAACTTTGGGACTTTTTGTGAAAAATATAGTTTTATTTGTGATTTTTTTGTTGAATAATTGAAAGGTAGTTTTTTCTATATAGAAGATGAAAAAAAGCGAACACAATAGTCCGCCGAAGATTATTTTTCTTTTTGAAGTTTTCGAAATGGATTGTTTATTAAGTAATCAATTGCCCACTAATTAACTTCCTTTAAAAAATCTGTGGCATCCGCCGGAGGCTTTAACTTTATTCAGTCGAAGTTTGAACCCCGACTGAATTGTAGGGCTTTTATCGCATTCATCCCACCACTTATAGTAGTGGGGGACTTCTGCTGAATAAAGTTAAATTGATTTAATCATTCCTCCGTCAACTAAAATTGAACTGCCAGTTACATAAGTACTTGCATCAGAAACTAAAAATACTATTACATTAGCAAATTCCTCTGGAGTTCCATACCGTTTTAAGGGAATTGTATTTTGGGTTCTTTCTTTAATTTGCTCTTTAGAAACGCCTAATCTCTCGGCATTCATTTTATCAAGGTGTGCAACACGCTCTGTTGCAATTCTTCCTGGGCTAACTGTATTAACTAATATGTTATATGGAGCCAGTTCTTCTGCCAATGTTTTAGCCAGTCCTACAATACCTAATCGAAATGTATTCGAAAGAATAAGTCCAGGTATAGGTTGTTTAACAGAAGAAGAAGCAATATTAACAATTCGTCCACCTGCCTCTTTCAAATCTGGAAGAACCCCACGGATTATTCTAATATAACTCAACAAATTTAGCTCAAATGCATTTTGCCAGTCTTTATCAGAAAATGATTCAAATGATCCTACAGGAGGTCCACCAGCATTATTAATTAATATATCAATTTTACCGAACACATCATTAGTTTTGCGGACTAACGATTTAATGTCTTCTACTTTTGTAATATCAGCTGGGCAATAGGAAACTCTTCCTTTATTTAAGGTCTCTAATTCTTTTTGAACAATAGCTAACTTTTCAGCATCTCGGCTAGTTAGCATAACATTTGCTCCTTCTTTTACTAGTTGCATTGCTATTGCTTTCCCTAGACCTTGACTGGAGGCTATTACAAGTGCAACTTTATTATGTAAATTTAGCTCCAAATCTAAACACCTTCTTTTTCGTATAGTTTAATAGAATATTTTTTTTATAACATGAACTCCCTGTCGAAAGCGTTGCATGAAACGCAGCATTTAACTGAATATATCGTTGATTGGTTTCGTCACATAATTGAAACTCTTCCATTTGAGTTAATATTTCTTTTAATTAGTTTTTGTCCTAACCCAATCGTTCAGCCCATTCCTCTTGAATAAGACAATCCGAGTTTACATTCACGAGATACTCTGAGCAGCTTGTTGTAAAAGCAAGATAAGATGTTCGATATCATACTCATCGTGACGAATGTAACGAAATGTTATAGACAACGCACCTAGTAATATTGCCGATTAGCAATAATTGGAACACTAATGGAAGTAGCACTTTTGACCCGTTTCCCTTTTGTCAAAGCATAGCCTTGATTGTCGTTGTTTATGAACTAGTATATCTCACAGGCTTCGGCTAGAAGCTCAACAATATGAACAACTTTTATTTTTTCTGTTTTCCCTTCGCGCTCAACACCTAATTTCATCTGTAAATGGCATCCTGGATTACTTGTGACGATGATATCTGGCTCCACTTTTTCAATATGAGTCATCTTTTGATCCAACACTTCCATTGCTTCATTGTAGTGGACAACATTGTAAATTCCTGCAGATCCGCAGCACATGTCCTGTTTTTCAAAAGTACGATAATCAATTCCCGGAATCTTCTTTATTAATTGGTGGGGCTCATCAATGACTTTTTGAACATGCCGTAAATGACACGAAGGTTGGTATGCTACGACTTTTCGAATTTCTTTGGTAAATGGCAATGAACTCTCAGCTAATAAAACGCTAATATCTTTACACCGCAAGGCAAATTTTTCTGCTCGAGAATGCCATTCTGAGTGTTCGTCAAACAATTCAGGATACTCCACTAACATCGCACCACAGCCACCGATACTATTGATAATAAAATCAAAATCATATTTTTCAAAAACTGCAATATTTTTTTTGGCTAGTGCAATTGTCTCTCTTTTTTTCCCGCTATGATGTAAAAGAGCTCCACAGCATGTTTGTTCTTCAATTAAGGTGACTTCATAGCCAGCGAGCTGTAGCAATTTCATACTGTCATCATTGATTTTTGAGAACATCATATCCATAATACAGCCAACAAAAAATCCAACAGTATAGGTCTTCTTCCCAATTGGAGGTAATACTCTGTATTTTCTTTCTTTTTTTTTCGGCATCTTTATCATGGGTGCAATTGATTCCATTGCCTGAATACTTTCTGGAAATACCCTCATGATGCCTGCTTTTCTCGCTAAAGATACCATTCCTGTTTTTTGTGCTATTTCTAACCCTCTTCCAGCAGCTTTTTGCCACTTTTTATTTGGTAATCCTTTTTCAAGGAGTAGCAATTCCATTTTAGAAGAAGGCATCTCTTTTGTGATTAATTCCTTGGCAGATTGTAAAATTGTCCCGTATTGAACATTGGTCGGACAAGCTGTTTCACAGGCTCTACAGCCTAAACATAATTCAATGGAAGAAGCTGCAGAATCTATCGAAATTTTTTCTTCTGCTAATAACTTCACTAAATTAATTCGCCCCCGTGGTGACTGGGTTTCCACACCTGTCGTCTCGTAGGTTGGGCATTTTGGCAAACAATAGCCGCATTGGACACATGCAAACGTTTCTTCATAGGCTAATCGATAGCTTTTACTCATTTGTTAATGCAAACCTTTGTCCAGGATCAGGAAACATTTTCCCGGGATTTAAGAGGTTATGAGGATCCCAGGCTTCTTTAATCCGTTTCATCATGTATAAACCGGTTGTACCAAGCTCCATCTCCATAAAAGGGGTCTTCATCATTCCAATTCCATGCTCTCCTGATAAAGTGCCACCCATTTCCAATGCGGCTTTAAAAATCTCCTCGACTGCTTTTTCAACTCGCTTCATTTCTTCGATATTACGTTTATCCGCTATTATATTGGGATGTAAATTCCCATCTCCAGCATGGCCAAATACAACTAAATCGATGTTATACTTATCTCTTATTTCCTTTAAGCGTTGAAACATTTCTGGAATCCTACTGCGCGGAACAGTAGCATCTTCTGAAATTTTCGTTGGCTTTTTTCGGACTATCGCTGGAGAAACTAGTTTTCTCGCCTTCCAAAGTTCGGCTTCTTCTTCCTTTGTTTCTGCTGTTTTCACTTTAATAGCGCCAATTTCTAAGCAAATTTCCTTCACCCTTTTGGCTTCTGCCTCTATGGCAGCAGGATGTCCGTCCAATTCTATTAATAAAAGTGCTTCTATATCGGTAGGTAACCCTAATGGATCAAATTGCTCTACAGCGACAACAGATGCTTGATCCATAATTTCTAATTTAGATGGTAAAATGCCACCTGTCAGGATGCTAGAAATGGCTTTTCCGGCAATGAATAGATCATCAAAAAGGACCATTAAAGTTCCTGTAGACTGTGGTTTAGGGATTAGCTGTAAAATCGCTTTTGTTATAATCCCTAAGGTCCCTTCAGATCCAACAATTAATTTTGTTAAGTCATATCCTGTTACATTTTTTACAGTTCTTCCCCCAGTTTGGATTACTTCACCGTCAGCAGTAACAACTTCAAGGCCGAGCACATAATCTTTCGTAACCCCATATTTAAGTCCACGCGGGCCACCGGCGTTTTCCGATAAATTTCCACCAATCGTTGAAACATGAGAGCTGCTCGGATCAGGAGGATACATAAGACCAAATTTATTGGCCATTTTATTAATATCTGCCGTTATAACTCCTGGGGAAACAATGGCGACTAAATCATCTGGTTCGATAATTAAAGTATCTGTCCATTTAGAAAAATCAAGAACAATTCCTCCATGAACAGGTAGTGGTCCCCCGCTTAAGCTTGTTCCCTTTCCCCTTGGATAAATCGGGGTTTTATGTTTATTGGCCACTTTGACAATTCCAACCACTTCATTCGTAGAAGTTGGCTGTACAACAACATCCGGGGGAAAAACGCCGAAAGAGGCATCATATGAATAACTGGCAAGATCCGCTTCATTTGTAAGTACTCGACGTTTATTATTGATCACTTGGCGTATTTCTTTTTCTATTTCTGCATGTATCAAGACCCAACCTCCCTTTGAAAAAATATCTAATATCCTATTGTAACGTTCTCGTATCTCCTAGTTTTAATCTTGCGTTAGTAATATGCTGCTTAATTGCATGAGCAGCTGAAACGGCATCTCTTTTTTAAATTCCAATCAAATGCGCCTTGGCGTATTTACGCCAAGATTTTTTTCGAGCTTGCTCGAAAAACTTCCTTTAAAAAATCTGAGGCATCCGCCGGAGGCTTTAACTTTATTCAGTGGAGTTTGAACCCAAACTAAAATTGTATGGCTTTTATTGCATTCATCCCACCACTTATAAAAGTGGGAGACTTCTGCTGAATAAAGTTAAAAACTTGTAAATGTTCTTTATACACCTGTTCTCTTCTCCATGGGAGTCCTATATTTTTCCTCAAAGAAAAGGCCAATCCTCCACGATTAAGCTCATCAAGATTTTTCATAAACTCCATTAAATAGCGGCTACCAGAGGCTTTTACGATTTCACGATAAAAGAGATAATCTGCATCATTCCCAATATTATAATAATAATGAACAAAATAAGAATGAAAGAGGATGAAAAATTTTGAAAGTAGCCTTGATCCATGCAACGACCACAGCCTTAAAGCCTATTGAAAAAGCTTTTCAGAAAGCAGCCCCTGAAATTGAACTGTTGCATTTTATGGATACAAATTTGCTTTCCATGATGGAAAGGTCCGGGGGCTTAACCCCGGAAATTATTCGCAGATTTTCGGCATTGGTAAACCTTGCTGCTGAATCTGAAGCAAATTGCATTCAATTGACTTGTTCAGCCTTTAATAACATCACATCGATTTTGCAGCCAATGCATGCAGTTAAACTTTTTCGATCAGATGAAGCCATGTTAGATGAAGCACTTGCCTATGAACGAATTGGCCTAATTTCCACAGTTAAAGAAACACCAGTTGCCTTAATGAGTTATTTAAGAGAAAAAAAACCGGATTGTAACATTGAATCTCTAGTAGATCCAGGAATTATCCATCTTCTTTTTAAAGGGAGGAACGATGAACATGACGAAAGAGTACGAAACATGATACAGCAAATGGACGGAATAGTGGATGTAATAATCCTTTCTCAGTACAGCATGGATCATATTGCCCATCAGGTTCAGACCTCTGTTCCTATTCTTACTGCTCCACAAGCAACTGTGAATAGGTGTATAAGCTATTTAAGAAAAGCACAAGCGCCTTGTTCAGGCCCGACAGGCATAAGACGCGTATGAATAGAAGGTGTATTTTACCTTCAATTCATACGTGGCTTATGACCCGAGGGACTAGGCGCTGGAGCTAGACACCGACACTAAGTTCAAAATTTATACTTATTATTTTAAAAAATCATTCTTCTTGAACTGAAACAGTCGGCCGTTTTGCTTTAACAAGTAAAACGGCCGGCTATGTTATTTTTTTCACCTCATAATTTCCTAATGCTGAGTGCCACCGAATACCTTTCCAACCCCATGAATTTTTTCAAGTACTACTATTAATATGACAGAAATAAAAATAACCACACTTGAAACGGAAGCTACTATTGGATTATAAGCATCCTGCATCGTTGAGAAAATCTCGATTGGAAGTGTTCGCATATCAGGGGAAATCATAAACAATGAGATTGTGACATTATCAAAAGATGTCAAGAAGGCAAATAATCCTCCAGATATCATTGCCGGTCTGATGAGCGGCAGTGTCACCTTCCAAAAGACGATTAATGGATTTGCCCCAAGAATAGCTGCAGCTTTTTCCAAATTGTAATCAAATCCACTTAATCCTGTTAGTACCAAGCGAATAACATACGGGATACAAATGATCGTGTGTGCAATCAAAAAGCCTGTTGATGTACCTGCAAGCATCATCGGTGTGAAATAAATAAGCAGGGCAATCCCCAATACTAGTTGTGGTACACTTAACGGCGCTGTCAATATTGATGTAATATAGTTCTTTCCTGGAATATCATACTTCGCAATTGCCAGTGCACCTAGCGTCCCGAATAAAACAGCAAAAAATGCGGCTAAGAAAGCAAATTGCAAACTATTATAGAAGGCTTCGATGAATTCAGAACGTTCCAAAATCATTGTATACCATTGCAGAGAAAAACCTTTTGGTGGAAAGCTTGGATAATTTGCACTTGTAAAAGATGCAGGAACGACAACAACTAATGGAATTAATATATAGATGATCCCCAACACAGCAAGGATCGTTCGGAACTTTCCAAGTATTTTCATCATCGGAACACCTCCCTAAACTTACTTTTTTCAAATGCTCGTGTAAAGACGAATACTGAAAGAAGCGTAATGATTAGAAGTACGTACGACAATGCTGAACCAAACGTCCATTTCAACAGGTTGTTAATTTGATCGTATACAACAACTGGCATCATAGGAACATTCGCTCCTCCCATTAAAGAAGGAGTGACATAGGCACTCATCGATAAACTAAAGACAAGCACACAACCTGATACGATTCCTGGCAAGCTAAGCGGAAGTGTAATGGAAAAAAAACTGCGCAGTGGACTTGCCCCAAGAATTGCTCCCGCTTTCTCTAATGAAGGGTCAATATTATACAAGCTAGTCACAATTGCTAAAACCATGAAAGGCAAATAGGCGTTTGAGAGCCCAATTACGACACCAAGTTCAGAGAATAATAGATTTAGCGGCTTATTAATAAGGCCTAGATTCATTAATACTTGATTGATTGTACCGTTCGGCAATAATAATAAGTACCATCCAAAGTTACGTACGACGATGCTTACCAAAAGAGGAGAAGCAATTAATAAAGTAATATATCCCCGAACTTTAGGTGAGCTTTTCGCCATCGTTAACGCGATTGGATATCCTAGGATAAGGGAAACAAGCACAGAATATAAACTGATTTTCACTGTCAGCCACATCGAAGATAAGTAATAGCTATCGGTAAATAAAGTTATATAGTTTTGTAAGCTATAAACAGCATCCGTACCATTCAATTTATCAGTAGAAATAAAACTTAAATACAAAATATATAGCATAGGAACAACAAAAAATCCAAAAATGAATAAAAGGATAGGGACTAAAAGAAGCAGCCCAGCGATCCAACTTCTTCTTTTTCTCACTTTCGTCTTTTTTTGCGGTTCTACTTTTACTTGTTCACTTACTTCTTGATCAGCATAATGTCTGATGGGTTCCATCCAACATACACCTCACTTCCATATTGCCAAGTTGAGTCATATGAATTTGTTAATAATTGAACCGTTTTCCCTTGTAACGAAACATCTACTTCCCATGAAGTGCCAAGGTAATTAAGCTGAATGATTTTAGCTAGCTGAAGGTCCAACGTTGGTGATGCTGTTTCCCTAGTAGAGGAAATGTGCACCTTCTCAGGACGAATATAAAGTTTCACCTCATTCCCTGCTCTCAATGAACGATCCTCGCCAATAATATTTGCCGAATCGACATGAATAATTTCCTCACCTACTTTCACCGAAATTTTCCTACCTTCAGTTTCCACAATCTTTCCTTCAAAAGAATTCGATTTTCCAATGAATTGAAATACAAATTCAGTTTTAGGATGATTGTAGATAGCGGTCGGTGTGCTGATTTGTTCAATTTTCCCTGCATTCATAACAACTACTCGGTCAGACATAGATAGAGCTTCCTCTTGATCATGTGTAACAAAAATCGTTGTTACACCAATTTCTTTTTGTAAACGTTTAATTTCCGCGCGTAGTTCATGTCGTAATTTTGCATCTAGATTTGATAGTGGTTCATCAAGCAGCAGTAATTCTGGCTCAACTACAAGCGCTCTAGCGATAGCCACACGCTGCCTTTGACCTCCTGATAATTCCCTTGGATAACGGTGTTCAAGCCCAGACATCTTAACAAGTTCAAGAACTCGATCAATTTTCTTTTTTTGTTCTGTTTTAGCCACTTTTCGCAACTTTAGACCAAAGCTAAGGTTTTCTTGTACCGTCATATGTGGAAACAAGGAATAGGTTTGAAATACCATACCTAAATCGCGCTTATAGGGGGGAACTTTCGTTACTTTTTTCCCTTTAATATAAACATCCCCCTGATCTGCTTCAAGAAAGCCTGCAATTAAATTCAATGTCGTCGATTTCCCGCAGCCTGAGGGTCCAAGTAGTGTTAACAGCTCACCCTGTTTTACTTCTAAGTCAATATCATTCAGTACTACATTGGAACCAAATTGCTTTCTTGCACCCTTTATCTCTACATCGCATATCATTGCATTCATGCAATCCCCTCCATTCCTATTTAAGTAATTTACCGATTTCTGGAACTACTTCTTTTGCCCAACGATCAGACCATTCAGCACGAATTTCCGCGTATCCAGCAATATCTGGTTTATATGTTTTATCTGTATCTTTTAGCCCAATAGATTCTTGGTATTTCTCTGGAAACTCCACACCTTCTGCAACTGGATAAAACCCTTGTTCTGCAATTAAAGATTGTGATTCTTCACTGACTAAATAGTTGATGAAATCTAGTGCCTCCTTCTCGTGAGGAGTATTTTTCACAAGGGTTGCACTAAAGGCTTGAATAGGTACTCCTTCTTTCGGTACAACCATTTTAATTGGAACACCTGATAATGCTAATTCACCAATGGCATAGCTTCCCATTACTGTTACGTCTGCAGCACCTTGCTGAAGCGCTGGCATTACTTGTGTTGAATTTTTATAAAAAGTCGTTGAGTAACCGGCAAGCTCTTTTGCCTTTTCTAGCCCTGGCTCTACATTATCTGTACCGCCACCGTTTGTCATCGCCAGCGCGTTCAATGTGTTAAAGCCCCAGTCATTTGTAATATCCACAAACGCTGTTCTTCCTTCATATTGACCGGATGCTAAGTCGTTCCATGATTCGATTGGTTTCAAACCCTTCTCTTTAAACGATTCTGTATTATAAGCAGGGGCAATGACCAATCCAAATGCTGGAGCGCCTGCACCCTCAACTGAAATGAAATTCGGATCCACATTATTCATATTAGGGGCATTAGATTCATCAACTTTATCGATAAGCCCTTTTTCATTTGCCCGATATACATCTGTTGGTACAAAGATGGCAATATCAATTTGTGGAGCATTTTTTTGTAATTCTACCTTAGATAGAATCTCTCCAGAAAGTCCTGGAACATAGTTAACAGTGATACCTGTTTCTTCTTTGAACTTCGGAGCAATGACGTCACGAATTGTTTTTTCAATAACCCCGCCATTTCCTGCAATCGTAATTGATTTTTCCCCATCTTTACTCGCTTTCGTACTAGCTGTTTCTCCGGCTTTTTGTGGAGTAGGAGCACCACAAGCTGATAGAACAAGTAGAAAAGCGATTGAAATTACTGTAATGATCTTTTTCATTTTCTCTTGCCTCCTATTTTCAATTTGTAGATTTAGTATTTAAATGGATGATTTCTTCGAAAAATTGCTTTGCTCCAGGATGGAAATCTATTGGAACCCCTAAATTTGTTTCTGCTAAATTGATTTCCAATGCTTCTGGGTGGGCGTTTTGCAATTCTGGTAAATGGTCATATAACGTTTTTACAATTTGATAAGCTTCTTGTTTAGGCAAATCTGGGTATGTAAGAAGTACATTTTTTACTGCTAATGTAGGTGTACTCTCCATGCCTTTGTAAGTTTGACCGCTTATTTCATCTAGTGTGTAAAATCCAAATTCCTCATGAAGGCTTTCAGCAATTTGTTTTGGAATCGGAACAAGTGAAAGTTCCATCTCTGAAGCAAGTTCCGCAATCACTGGATTCGGTAAACCAGAAGAAAAGAAAGCAACATCAATCGTTCCATTTCTTAAAGCATCCGCCGATTGTGTGAATGAAAGAGTAGATAAATCCATTTCATAGCTTGCTAGATTGGCAGCCTTTAGGATCCTTTCAGACATCAGCTTTGTTCCGCTCCCGACTGTTCCTATACTTACTCTTTTCCCTCGTAAATCCTCTAAATTATGAATATCACTTTCGGTCGTGACAATATGGATGAAATTAGAGTAAAGTCCAGTAAGGGCGAGAATTTCGGATTTTTTAATTTCTGGCAATGCAAGGACATCCACTGTACTAAATCCTAATTCAGTCTGTTTCTGACTCACTAGTTTTGTATTCTGAATCGAAGCGTTCGTCACTTGTGTTCCAGATGCTTTTCCATTGTACTTTTGATTTAAGTCTGCTATAGCTTTTCCCAAAGGAAAATAGACACCTGACATATCACCAGTAGCAATAACCAATGTAGTTTGACTTCCTGTGAGTTCCTCTGATAGTAGTGGAACTGTTTGAACCCCAGTTAGAAATAATTCCTGTTTTATCTTTATAGACCCAATCAAAAGAAATATTAAAAGGAACGAGATTTTTAAAAGTGTCCCTGTTTTCAATGACTGTCCTCCTTTCGCAAATAATACTTGCAATTAATGTGCCAATTTTAAGATTGTTTATTTTGTATGCGTTTTCATAATATTAATTACTTTCTTGTAAACAAAATCGGCAAATTCTGCCGCTATATTCAGAAAAATTTGCCGATAACCAAATTTATGTATTAATTTCGTGATTTTTCAATCTCATACAGTTTAATTTTATCTCGGAGACTTCTTTCAGAAATTTGTAATGTCTGGGCCGTCCTTTGGCGGTGTTTTCCGCAATGTTCTAAAGTTTTGGATATCACCTTTTTCTCAATTTCCTTCATTGATAGACCGATAGGAATGACGATACTTTTTCCATTAGAAATACCTCCTTCCCCTTTCTTTTGCTCTAGAATGTAATGTGGCAAATCCCCCTCATGAATGACTGTATTAATAGAGAGCGCTACTGAGTATTCAATTATATTCCCTAGCTCACGAACATTTCCCGGATAGTGATAGTCTAGTAAAAGTCTGCGGGCAGTTGTAGAAATAGATCTCTTTTCTCTGTTCATTTCTTTACAATACTTTTTCAAGAAATAATCAATCAACAGTGCTAAATCTTCTTTTCTTTCTCTTAGTGGCGGTGTTTTAATAGGAATAACGTTCAATCTGAAATACAAATCCTCTCGGAAAGTCCCTTCTTGGACCATTTGTTCAATATTTTTATTAGCAGCACATAAAATACGAACATCTAATGGGATCTTCTTATTAGAGCCTAGAGGTGTCACTTCACGTTCCTGAATTACCCGTAATAATTTAGCTTGAAGAGGTAGGGGCATCTCACTAATTTCATCAAGAAATAGAGTTCCTCCATTTGCTGCGACCCACTTTCCTTCCTTTGACTGTGTTGCCCCTGTAAAAGCTCCCTTTTCATAGCCAAACAATTCAGATTCAAGTAATGTTTCAGGAATGGCTGCGCAATTCAAAATTTCTAATGGTCCATCCTTACGTTTCCCTGAATAATGAATCCTTTTTGCTACAAGTTCTTTCCCAGTTCCACTTTCTCCTGTAATCAAGACGCAAGAGTCGATATCTTTAATGCGATCGATCATCGAAAATACATATTTCATAGCCATACTATTTCCTAAGAAGTCTTTATGGCCCTTCCTTTCCTCCAGCTCTTCATGAAGTGTTTCTAGTTTATTAGATATTTGTTTAAACTCAGCGGCTCTTAATAAAAGCAATGATAAGTTCTCGATATTAATCGGTTTTTCAATATAATAATAGGCACCCATTTTGATTGCTTCAATGGATGTTTCTATTGAAGCATAAGCGGTCATCATGATGACCGTCACTTTTGGGTCTTTTTGTTTAATTCTTTGCAAAACGTCTATCCCATTGTAAGGTCCAATACGAAGATCTAGCAGAATAATATCTACTCGTTCTTTTTCCACCATGAGTATGCCTTTCTCCGGATCCGTTGTGGTCATAATGAAATAATCATCTTCAAGTGCAAAGCTAAGTGAATTACAAATTGCTTGTTCATCGTCAATAACCAGTACTCTTGGCTTCATTCCGAATCTCCTCCTTTTGATATAAAGGCAATACAACCGTGAATGTGGTTTCTTTATTAGGAATACTGTTTACTTGTATATCTCCATTGTTTTCTTTTATTAAATTGTAGGATAAGCTCAACCCCAATCCGACGCCTTTTCCCTTTGTCGTAAAAAATGGTTCAAAGATATGGTTTAGTTCCCCTTGCTCCATTCCTTTACCAGTATCTCTAATCATAATCCTCCCTTTCTCGAAATCCTCTTTCTCCATTATGATTTTAATTTCCTTTACTTCTGATTCTTCCACTGCATGAATGGCATTTAATAATAGATTAAAGAGGACCTGACGAATTTGCTGTGGATCAATGTTAAAAACAAGGTCAGGTTCTATGTATTGTTTAAATTCAATCCTGTTTTTATCCATGTTTACTTGTAGTATAGCTAGTAAGGATGTCAGCTCGAGGGCAGTGCAGTGTTGAATATTAGGTAAGCTAGGACGAGCATAGTCAATTAAGTCTGTTACAATCCTATTTAGTCTGTTCACTTCTTCTGGTAAATGCTCCATAAGTACCTTTTGAAATTTCGGTTGATCGTATTTCTTTGGAATTAGGTCTATGAAGGTTTTAATTGACGTTAACGGGTTCCGAATTTCATGAGCTACACCAGCTACTAACTGGCCAAGCGCGTGGAGCTTTTCCTGTGTAATTAGCTTTTGTTCGAGTTTCTTTTTTTCTGTTTCGTCGTTCATTGAGAGCAAATAGCCTGCCTGGTTTTCAAGTGAGTTAAACATTTTATTTAGAGAATAATAGATTACCTTGCGTTCTCCATTATCATTTATTTCTAAAAAGCGATAATATTCAGCATTTTCTTGTTGCAAAACTTGACCAAAACGATAATGCTCAAAAAGCTTCAAAAAAATGGGAGAATGCTGAAGGTTGTACTTTGTATCGGCGGGAAGCTCAAGAATTTCCAATGCCCGCTTATTACAGCTCGTTATCTTAAAATCGATATCGAAAGTTACGATGCCCGTGTCTATATTATTTAAAATTTGATCTTTAAATGCATGGCTATCAGCAGTTCGTTGCCGTTGTTTTTGTAAATCTTCATTTAATAGTTGGAGGTCTTTTGTATGAATGTTCACAGCTTCTTTTAATCGTTGATTCCAAATATAGATTACAATAAGAATGAGTGCACCAATCAAAAGAAATATAAATAATAAGAAGATAAAATGTTCCAAACGAGCAATTTTAGCCTCGTTTTCTGGACTAACCCATTCATCAATTAATTTACTTACTTCTCCCGTAGCCTTTAATTTTGTAAGCGTTTGATTAATTATTAAAAGGAGGTCCTCATCCCCTTCCTTTACTGCAATCGCATAATCTACCGGATTCATTACTTCATCTAGAATGAGGTAATTTTCTTCTTGACCAAACTCTTTTAAAAAGAAGGAAGATGTAAATTTATTCCCAATAAAAATTTCAGATCGGTCATTTAAAAGCATCAAAAGACCAGTGTAGTGATTTGTCACCAAAGTAAGATTCGTATTCCTTAAATTTAATAACGTGCTTAGAACAGGAGTATTATCTTGCAGGACAATATGCATTTCCCTAATATCCTCGATACTTTTAATTTTATCCCTACTCTCCATAGGGATAATCAAAGAATCTGACATCGTAAAGTAGGGTTGAGTAAAATCAAATACTTTATCCTTTTCGGTGCTGTATGTTATCCCTGCTATCGCATCTACTTCACCATCTCTTAATGCCTGTTCCGCTTCATGAATCTCCATTGGTATATATTCAAAAGTAAGCCCATTTTCATCTGCGATTTTTTTCATTAAATCAATATTTATGCCAGTCAGTGATCCTCGTTGATCTTTATAAGAAAAAGGAGGAAGAGCCCATTCCCCAGCGATTTTATATGTTTTATCTTCAGCAATTACTAAACGTTGTGATAATGACATAAATAAAAGGAAACTAATGATAATAAAAAATACCCTAACCTGTTCTTGAATAACGCTACCTCCTTCTGGGTAATAATTCAAATTTTGGATATTAATCTAATAATATGGAAATCTGCATATGATAGCAAGCCTTTCCTATTTATCAACTTGCTTGCTTTCTCTTAAGGCCCCAAAATGACTTGGACAGCTCTAATTAATTATTTTATTATAAAAATATCAAAAGGATCTGACATCATGAAACGTAAACATCATCCAAAGGAATTTAAAATTCAAGTTTGTAAAGAAGCAATCGAAACTGGCAATGCTGCTGTCGTTGCTCGCAGATATTAACTTAGTCCCCATATGGTTAATCGCTGGGCAAAAGAATATAAAGAAGGGCAAATTCGAATCGGTTAACAGTCCGGTGGATGCTACTCCACTTGAAACAAAGAAACTATCCCAAGAAAATGATCAACTAAAGAAATTACTTGGCGAAAACCCTAGTGAAAATTTCTTCACCTTTATGCTGAACCTCGACTAATTTTACCTTCACTTTTTTCCACGCCTAATAGTTTTCTTGTAACCTCCAAGTTTTCATATGCTGTTAAATGTCCGTAATAAGAAGGTGTTTAAACCATGGAACCAACACGTTTTTTTAAAATATCCAGCCGCTCTTTCTTTATCGACTTTCCAAATACCTTTACTTCCCCTTTTGTTTCCTTAATTAGTCCGAGCAACATCCGAATTGTTGTTGATTTCCCGGCACCATTTGGTCCAAGAAATCCATAAATCCCACCCTTCGGAACCTGTATATTCACTTGATCCACTGCCAAAAACTTTCCAAACTTCTTCGTTAAATTTGATGTTTCAATAATATAAATTGATATGTAATTCTCCTCCATTACCTATCGTTACACTTACTCTAATCCAAGTACCTTAACTCTTAATTTGCAGTACCTTAACTAAACATTAAAAATAAAAAAACAAGGAATCCCCTATTTGGAAAATCCTAGATTTCTAACGGCATTCGTATTAACTTTCTTTCACTTTTTGCCTTTCTATTCATTCGTTTTCAATCATGTAATCTTTGTCTATAATAAAAGTATTAAATAGAAATATATATAAAAAGACTGCTCGGTGCTGGTACACCAAACATTCATACAATAGCAAGTCCCATCAAGGGGTCAGCTTTGTTGTTGGGTAAATAACTCACCCTATTGTTCAGCCTCGCTCAAGGATGGGGTATTTTTTGTCTCTGAAAGATATGATGGACAATACCAAACTTGCAAATGCTATCATGAGAATTGAGTTTCTTTTTATGCTTTTCTTTTCATTGCTTTTCAAGCATTGTATCTTTGGATATAATAATACTAGAAAAAGCATAAACTAAAAAAGACTGCTCGGTGCGGGAACACCAAACAGTCATACAATAGCAGGTTCCCTTCAAGGGGATCAGCGTGTTAAGGTAAATAACTCACCCTATTGCACTGCAGAGCTCAAGGGTGGGTTATTTTTTGTCTCTAAAAGATATGATGGACAATACCAAAGTTGCAAATGCTATCATAAGCATTAACGTCTGAAATACTGTCATCATAGGCATCACCCCCTTTCCTTCCGGGGTAACACTGACCACCCTTGAGTTTCCTAGCTATTGCAAAATTATTATAGCATAAAACAGAACATATGTTCGTATTTTTATTTCTAAAATATTAATATACCTTAAGTGTTTACATTGGAACTGAAAATAAAATTTAATAGTACTTAAATAGATCCAAAGAGTTGTGCCTCCTTTTTATCAGGGATTTTTGTTATAATGAATTCATTATCGTATTCTTTTAATAGCTAATATTCTAATACCCCCCTCAAAAGTGGGGGGCATCAACCTCGTTTAAAGGACTTTATCTACTAACTTCTGCAGTATAATATTGGTTATATATCTTACATTAATTTTCAAAAAATAATAACAAGGAGCATGATAAATGGATAAAATTTTACAATGTATTCTTACATAATAAGAAGCTTCCTTCTGTAAAAAGAGATTTAGATCTAAAAAATACATAACTCCTAACATACCGAATTAGCTTATTACTTTATCATTTTTGTAAGCGTTTACTTTTATTGCGAAATTTACGAGATAAACCCCACAAGGTAGATAAGGGAGGTTAAATATGTTAAATGAATCAACAATACACGAGTATATATCAAACCTTAATAAAGCCTCAACTCATGAAGAAAAACTAAATCTATGCACGAAAGGTTTACTCGAATTATTCCCTATCCAGGAAGTACATTTATTTAGATATTCACCACTTGGAAACATCGCTGAAGGAATCCTTAAAATCAATTCATCAGGTTTACACTATATTGGACACGTGAGAGATGACCTCCGAAACTTACCTCCTATTTATAGCTCCTTACGAAAAAGGAGAGCCATGTATATTTCGAACGAAGAGTTTTTTGAAAAATATGGTAGTAAATATACGAACCCTAATGAAAAGAATGATCACTTCATCATACCGATTTGCTTTAGTTCAACTCCAGTCGGCTACTTTATTGGACGTGAATTACCTAGAAATTTTACTTGCGACGAAAAGCTTTTATCGTTTCTTACTTTATACGGAAAATTAGTTGGAAAAATCATTGAGAGCAACAAGGAAGGGCAATCAATTGGCAAACTAAGCAAACGAGAAAGCGAAGTCATGCAACGAATTTCATGCGGCGAGAGTATAAAGGAAATGACAAAATCCATGGGAATTAGTGAATATACAGTAAAGGATTACATTAAATCTGCCATAAAAAAGCTAGAAGTAAATAACCGAGTTGAGGCAGTAGCTGAATTACTTCGAAGAGGTTCTATTTCATAATGCGTCTTCATGAATTAAATGTTCATCATCTAAATAACCTGTAATCCAACTATTATGGAATTACAGGTTATTGATCATATTTGGAACACCTTAATGTTGTTAAAAACTTATTGAAATAATAATCTATTATTACGTTAGGAAGATTTATCTGACCTCTGAAACAGGTGTTGAGTGATGGATTTTTATCTTCCTTTCGATAAAACGCCATTTACCTGTTCGATTACTGAATGTATCATAATAAGAACCAGCTATCATTGAAGGTACACCTTCCTTATCAATGACAGTTGCATCAAGATCTGAAATGGCTGTTGCTTCACTATTCTTACTTTCAAAAGAAATCACGGTATTTACCGTATAATGATGTGTTTGCGGAATATCCCTCCAACTAATCTGCAGCCTTTCTAAAATCTCCTCTTTATTTTGATAAATTTCTTGTGGTGTACCCCAATCCCAGATGGCATTCTCTTCCCAAATATCCATAAATAATTCGATATCCTGTTTATCGTATCCATGATTATAGTTTGCAATCAATTCTTTAATTTTGTGACGAGCTTCTAATTCATTGATCTTTTCTTCCAATGTTTTTGCCATAAAATACCCTCCTATTTACATGCTGCCTGTCACTGATCGATATGATTAGTGACAGGGCATGTCATTATTTTTGTAAACCGGCAACCATTATTAAATCTTCATTTGACAAAGTTACCATTTCAGACTTTTTTTAATGTGGATTGTAATAAGAATCCCTCATATCCCTTTGACGCAACATCGCTGCATTTTTCACGGTACGGTCCAACCCCGCCAAGATAGATGAGGAATCGTTGCGGCTTACCAGGGACATTCGCACCTATATACCAAGATTCAGTCTTCGTAAACAGAGTGGCTTCTGCCACTTCACGACAATGCTTACTCCATTCCTCTTCCGCTTCTGCTTTCGCCTCAAGGGTATCAATGTCATTTTTTTGAAGATATTCGATACAATCTGAAATCCATTCAACATGTTGTTCAATCGAAGTAGGTACATTACTTAATACAGAAGGACTCTCAGGACCTGTGATCATAAACATATTAGGAAAACCAGAAGTTGCAATTCCTAGATATGTTTTGGTTTGCTCACCATTCTCCCACTTTTCTTTTAGTGTCAGCCCATCTTTTCCACGAATATCAATTTTAAATAACGATCCTGTCATCGCATCATAACCTGTTGCAAAAATAATGATGTCAAGTTCATACTCCCCATCGGTTGTTCGAATCCCTTTTGGTGTAATCTCAACAATTGGATTTGCCTTGACATCTACTAAACTAACATTTTCGCGGTTATAGGTTTCATAATAATTCGTATCCTGTATCGGCCGTTTCGTTCCATAAAAATAGGTCGGTGATAATTTCTCTGCCACTTCTGGATCGTGGACGATCTCTTTAATTTTTTGACGGATAAATTTTGACAATGTTTCATTCGCTTCTTCGTTAACAGTCAAATCTTGGTAGGTTTCGAGAAAGAAACTACTAACCGCTCCTTTTTGCCAAGCCGCCTCGTACAACTTCTCACGTTCTTCTGGAGTATCATTTAATGCCGAAGGTCTAGCTTCCACATCATTAGGGAATCCACCAAATGAATAGCGCCGTTTGCGCTTAAACTCACTGAAGTTGTCTTTCACTTGTTTTAAATATTCCGGGTCATATGCATGGTTCCTTGAAGGCACACTGTATTGTGGTGTTCGTTGGAAAACAGTAAGGTGGTCTACCTCTGGTGCAATCGCTGGAATCACTTGGATACCTGTGGAACCAGTCCCTATCACCCCAACTCGTTTCCCCTTGAAGCTTACATTTTCCTTTGGCCAGTTTCCAGTGTGGTACCACTTACCTTCAAAGCTCTCTAACCCTTTAAACTTTGGAATGTTAGCTGCAGAAAGGCAGCCCACTCCTGAAATAAAGTACTTAGCACTTAGTGTACTTCCTTCATCCGTTTGAATCGTCCACCTATTATCCTGCTCGTCATAATGTGCCGCAGTAATACGAGTATTGAGCTGAATATCACGACGCAAATCAAATTTATCTGCCACATAGTTAAGGTACTCTAATATTTCCGACTGCTTGGAAAACTTTTCAGACCAATTCCATTCCTTGAAAAGTTCTTCTGAGAAAGTAAAGTTATAATCGATACTTTCATTGTCACAACGGGCTCCAGGATAACGATTTTTATGCCATACCCCGCCTACACCATCAGCTGCTTCGAAAACTCGCGTACGAAAACCAGCCTCTCGTAAGCGGTAAAGCATGTACAAACCTGAAAAACCAGCTCCTACGACAACAGCGTCTATTTTCATGACCTCATTTTTTTGATTTGTCATCTTGATTATTCCTCCCTTAAATTCATATTAAAAAATACTTATTGTGCACACACATAGGGAAGCTCTTTGAAAACATGAAATCGATTAAACGTTAGATAGTAGGAATTAAGCATTCTTAACCTTTTGATTGGTTTCAGTCAAAAACTGAGCTATTTTAGAAATCGTACCTTTAATCCGATCTGGAAAGACAGCCATGTTTGTAAAATAGCCATGAACTAATCCCGTTTCACAAATCGCGTCGACGATGACACCCGCATCCTTTAAACGTTTTGCATAAGCTAACCCTTCATCCCTTAAGACATCACATTCCGCTGTGATGACTAATGCTTGTGGGAGATTGCTTACGTCTTCTGCTAATAAAGGTGCTGCATATTTGTTTTTTTGATCTGATTCGTCTCTGATATAATGGCTGCCAAACCATATCATGAGATCTTTATCTAATCCAAAACCTTGTTGAAATTCTTCATAAGAAGCTGTATTAAAGCTCAAGTCTGTCACTGGATAGATGAGTACCTGTGCTGAAATTTGCGGTCCATTTTGATCCAAAGCTATCATCGAGACAACTGTTGCAAGATTTCCTCCAGCGCTATCTCCTCCTACCACAATTTTGGAAGCGCTACCATTTAACGACGCAGCATTTTCATATACCCACTCTAAAGCCGCATAGGAATCTTGCACTGGAATTGGAAACTTATATTCCGGAGAAAGTCGATAATCAACCGAAACGACGATATGACCTGTTCGATTTGCGATCATTCTACAGCTTGCATCAGAAGTCTCAATATCTCCTAAAACCCATCCACCGCCATGATAGTAAACAAAAAGCGGAAAAGGACCTTCACCTTCTGGCGTATAAATTCTAATGTTAATTTCCTCATCCTTACTAACAGGAATGAGGCGGTTCTCAATCTTTGCGAGTGGTGCCAACTCCACCTCAACTGGAGGAGCTTGGGCAAACATTTCTCTTACTGTTTTCGGATCCATCGATTGAATGGCAGGCATCTGATTAAAAATCTCTAAATATGCTTTTGCTTCTGGTACTAACTTAGGCAATGAAATCACCCTTTCGTTTTCATTTAACTGCTAATTGCTATATCCATCGTACACTTTTCTGAATTATTGAAAAATCCCCATTTTAGTGTAGGTTGATTCCCTTTAAAGAGGATAATTTGAGAAGGAAAAGGGATAAGTCTTCTATAAATAACTTTTCTATATTAGTTTCCTAAAAAACAATCTCAAATTGATATTTGTTTCATCTCAATTTGAGATATATAATAAAAACAAGAAAATAAAACAAACGCTTACAGAACTGTAACTTCATTGTTACTTCTTATACATAAGGAGGACTTACCTATGAGCCAATTAGCAAGAGATTCTAAAGTGAAAAATTTATTAGGCAAACAAAAATTCACTGAGAAAGAAATTGCAAAGATGACAGATCCACAGATTGAATATTATCACTGGCTCTATTTTGAAGATTCTGTTTACGATTATATGTAAGATGAAAATATATTGATAATAAAAAAGCCTAAAGCCTTTGTACCGAGTACAAAGGCTTTAGGCTTTTTTGAATGATACTGCTGATCGGAATAGAATTGGAGCATATATTGAGTTTTCATATTTGAATTTGAGATCCTTGACAATTAATTGGATTTGTTTGTTGAATTCATTTGCTTTGTCACTAAAAAATGCCTTTCCACTTATTAGAAACGCCCCCGTTCAAATTAGAACCCCTTTTGACTAAGGTTTTTAATTTGAACATTTCTTCCCCGTTTTATTGTCAATATTATTATTTTATTCACGGGCTGTCCATATTAGCATAAAACGATTAATAAGCACATATCCATTTTGAGTAGCAATTTTATTTTATTGTTCGATATTGAGAATGGAGTGATTAAAAGATGGCCAACCAACTTCAGCCAGGGCAGGAACTCCTGGCAAACCAACAGATCACCGCAAACAATGGGCGAACATTCCTAATCATGCAGGAAGATGGAAATTTCGTACTCTATGAAGTACATAAGGGCAGAAACATCCCCGTTTGGGCGTCTAACACCAATGGTAGCGGCGCCGTGAAAGCAGTCATGCAGGGTGATGGCAACCTTGTCGTCTACAAGGCTAATGGCCAAGCGGTCTGGGCCTCTGGCACCGATGGGAACGGCGGAGCATACCTCACGCTTCAGGATGATGGGAATGCCGTAATCTATACCAACCAAGGAAACGCTCTCTGGGATTCGGGAACATGGCGCCATAGTCGAAAGCTTGATTTCAACCCAGCAGTTCACGGATTTTTGTTTAGAAACAATTTCGTCAACAATGTAGCTAACATCCCAGGATATGGACAAGTGCAAACACAGGGAAGGTGCGGAGGAATGGCTTTTGCCGCTCTCGATTACTTCCTCAAAGGCATTCCGGTTCCAAAATACACAGGGAACCTGTTTAACCAAGAAGTTCCCCCTGATGGACACTGGCTTGCGGATTACCTATACAGTCGACTGATGGACAGCTTCCTTGTCCCTTCCTCCATCAAGTATATTAAATGGACGGTCGCATCAGATCATTCTACCGTTTTTGGAGGAAAGGGAGTCAGCCGCTGGACAAAGGAGGAGGAATTTCCAAAGCTTCGGTCGCGCATCGACTCTGGTAAGCCTGTTGTCCTCGGTATGATAGATGCAACCAACCTTGGGCAGATCGGATCAGAGAATCACCAGGTTCTAGCCTATGGGTATGAGTGGCATTCGAAGGCTAACATTATGAAAGTATTCGTGTACGATAACAACACGGTAGGAAGAGAAGTCGTTTTGTCCTCTGAACCAGGCAACCAACACTTTGACGCAACAAATACCGACCCATGGAGAGGCTTTTTCGTTGTCGACTACTCGCAGAAGAATCCGCCTGTGTTCACGACCAATCCACCAGCGGCCAATGCTGCGGTTCGATACGGTCAAACCATTAAGGTAAGTCATCTCATGACAGGGCTGACTCTACATTCGCATGCACTTAACTATGGCCATGAAGGCAGCTCTGGTCAACAGCAGGTTACCTGCTTCAGAGGGGCCGATGACAATGACCTTTGGAGAATCAAGGGGCCAGATGGTACGGATGCAAACTATAGGATCAATGAAGTAGTCCAGCATGGCGATGTGATCCGACTCGAGCACGTGCTCACAAAACGTAACCTGCACAGCCACTCGGGACACCCTTCTCCTGTCACTGGTCAGCAAGAGGTTACCTGCTTTGGCTCTGAAGGCCAGGGAGACAACAACGATAACTGGCGGGTCGAGTTTGAAGGTGGCGGTCAGTGGACAGCGCAGCGACGAGTCCGACTTGTCCACCAGAACACGAACCATTCGCTCCACTCCCACCTCGAGCACAGCCATTCCGATTGGACTGCAGGCCAGCAGGAGGTAACCGGCTTCGGCGGCCGTGACGATAATGACTGGTGGTGGCTCCTCGAAATCCGCTGAGAGACCTGGTATCTAGACGTCCAGTTACGTTAGATGGGCATTGATGTTATATACTTTGAAAAGTAGCTAATCGGTTGAGCGTTAACAATATTATGAAGATGACACGTTTTACTATTTACTCAATAAGTAAAAGAGTTGAAACTAAGCAAATAAGCGTCCTAATATGAAGTGACTCCAAAAAGTTAGACACGGTTATTTATTCAGGCAGCTGGTTGGGTATGAGTCCAATATTGTACTGGACTCATACCTTTTCATTTTGCCTTAGTAGAAAATGAAATGGGTAACACTTCTTCCCTTACTGACATATTTATCAAACAGCTTCAAAATCATGCAGACCGAGATTTTGAATATATCGTTTCATTTTATTGATTTCATTATCGAATTCATAAACCCAGCTGCCTTCGTCCACTTGTTTTATTTCTTCTTCATTGGTTAAAGCGTTTTCTTCACTCAGCAATGTAAGACTCGTATACCGTTTCTACTTAAAATGTCCAAGGGGGATTTCTGAATTCTCCTGTTTTTAACTTTCCTCTTTTTTCAAAGTCCATATAATGGATGATCTCAGAGAGAATCTTATATTCATCTGCTTTTTCAAACTCTACTCTGGCTTCATCCTTATTGTCATACTCAAACATTTTTATGCTGTCTTGTAAAAAAAGGGTTAAAATCCACACATCAATTCCTCCCTGGATAGTAAGATTAACTGAAGAATCTTTAAGAACGAACCAAAATTAAAATGAATAAACTGTTTCATGTATAATCTGGCTGTATGTATCAAGTATGTAAAAACAGATTCAAAACGTTCATTTCTCTTTCTAGATTCTCTGTTTGTTATCTTAAAGCTTCCTCCGATAAAAACATTTGATAGAACTTCATATCTTTCCTCAATACGTTTACATCTATCAGCCTACCTTTTTAACGACAATTGATTCTATTCAATAAACAGATTAAAAACGATTGTAATCAGCCAGCCAAGAGCAAGAGTAACCGATAGATATATGCCAATATAAAGGAAAATCTCCATCATGATTCCTCCTCGTATCGTTTTAGCTTGGATTTTTTAAAAATCATTCCAAAATACCTTTTCACAAAGTGGTTAGGATTCTTGCTGCTAAATGCTGATCTAAAAAACACTAGGCAACAAGTGAAACCTGTTAAATATAAAGCGTTTTCATTTTCTTCTATTTAGCTGTTTTCAGCTCCTTTCCTTCTAAAACAATGTCATTATAACAATTGATTCTTAAAAAGATGTCGAACCACCGGACATTCACTTAATTGTAAATAGACTGTTAACTCCCCTTAATAAACCGTTATAAAAACTAATATTTGTCTTATAGATGAAATCCTGAGGCGTGTGTGGTTGTACATTATGGACTATGGTATTAGCTACATCGCTTTCATCCGCATGGTTTTGATTTCGTGTTAGATCTCCAATGTCTACACCATCTACCAGATGTAAAATGACAATAAAGTTATTTAATTTTAAAAGCTCAAACAAGCATAACCCCGTTCTAAATTTAGGACGGGGTTAAAAATATAGTTGTTTAATTTTGATGTAAGATACTACACTACACTAAAAAAATAAAATATAGTCGTTTGAAAATCTAAGTTTTATTCAACAATAGCGCCGGATCGCAATATAAGTTTTACCAGTTTTTACTAAATGAACTTCTTTATTTGGTTTTATTATAGCGGTAGTCGGGGCAGAACGTAGCGCCTGTGGGACTTGATCCCGTCCGCAAAACTGTTTACTCCCTACTTGTATAAGCATGTTTCAGGCTGGTTGGGACAATGATCCCGTTTTATTGAAGATAATAAAACCTTCTATTCATTGATTTAGTTGAAATAAATTTAATAACTCTTTGATGTGCTATTTTTCTGTTTCTTGTAATTTATTAATAATAAGACAACATAAATCGGTATAAACCCTAATATACCTCCAAGTGTATTTAAAATGAAATCATCAACATCGAAACTTCCAAATTTACATACAAGTTAAATGAGTTCAAATGCCAAACTTAAAAATCTTTCTGATAATAAAGGTAAAATGAAACTTTTAGAAAATATTATTAATTTTATAAAGCCCCTCTTATGGAATCTAGCTGTTAAGTCCAAATAAATGTCTTTCGTTAAATTTTCGTTAGCACAATACCAACTAGTGCAGATATAACCCCGACGACTTGATACAATTTAAGCCTTTCTTTATATAGTAAACAGCTACTGAGAACGACAACTAAACAACTTAAGCTAACGATTGGGAATACAATACTCGCGACTCCTGTATTAAGAGCAAAAAAGTAGCTACTATAACCTACAACACTAAAACATCCAATAATTGCACCAAATTTCAATTCTGTACGCTGCCACTTCTCCTTCATAATAAAGCTATTAATGATTAAATAAGAAGCACCGCCACCATACATACAAACAAGCGTATTGATTGAATCAATATGTAGATGAGAAGACGTCTTCATAAGCACACCGAGTACACCAAACGATACAACAGATAATAAAACACGGTACATCCACGGCTTATAATTCATTTTAACACCATTACCTGGTACATATTGGATGACTGCTGCTGAAGCAAGCATAACAATAATGCCAATCCATTGAATGAGTGTAATGTGCTCGTGGAATATAAGTGCCGCACTTAGTATTGGAATAACCGTATTTGTGCTAATAAGCGGCGACGTTAAACTCGCAGGTCCTTTTTCGAATGCCTTTGACATTTGAATATTACCGTTTGCATTCAATATTCCGATGATTGCACCTAGTACAATCGTTAATCCATTAAATGATGCAAACCCTGCAATTATTCCATAGCCGCACATTAATAAAAACGCGATAAGGTAAAAGAAAAACTGCATATGCACCTTTGATAGTCCTTTTCCTGCAGTGACCTTAAAAATCATATTATTGATTCCAAAGCAAAACATTGTCATTACTGCTGCTACAATCCACACTTAAAATCCTTCTCTCCCATTGATAGAGTTATTTTAATATAAATTTCTAGGATTTCAAATGATTTTTATCATTTAAAATAGAAATTATTGCGCATCAGACCTAGATGATGTATATGCTTTTATCACTTTTTCACACGTAGTTTTCGAATGATTGGATGATATTGCTCTCTCATGTTGTTGAAGCCATCGTTGATCAACGAATGAATGAGGTGCCTCTACACTTCATCCTTCTAGTTCAGATGATGAAGAACACTTTTTAACTCCAAAGCAAATTGATTTTATACTTTCGGTCATTTACAAGGTAAAGGATGAATTTGAATTAGCCATTAATCCAGCTAAATGAACTGTCAACGATTTAAATAGGTTAATAGCTTATAATCGATATAAAAATAAAGGGACTCTTATAAATTTGGCAAAAAAGGGTGTATGAAAGATAAATATAATAGGAAAAATCCTCTGTCCAAACGCGAGGCTTTTTTTAATCTATCAACAGTCCGCTACATTTTTGTTAAAAATTATGGAAGAGTATCATACCCTTTTGATCAACGGCTGAAATCCCTTTCTAACACCCCAAAATAAAAAATTCCCCTGCTCAGCAGCAGGGAATTTCATCTCACATCACCATCTATTCAACACCGTAATACCTGGTGTTTTAAACTCGGCCATATCGTAAAGGATGTCAGCAGCTTCTTCTAAACCGACTGTTTTTGTAATCATTTTATCAGGCTGGATCATGCCGCTTTCTACCATTCGCATCATATCTGGAAAGCGGGAAACAGGCATATTTGAAGATCCGATTACCTCTAGTTCTTTTACGACAATGAGATCAATCGGCAATTCAACCTTTCCTTTTTCATCCTTTGAGGTAAGACCTAATTGGAGATGTCTGCCTCTTTTTCTTAGGCTGTTAATGGCATTTTGGCAGGTTATTGCGATTCCTAACGCGTCAACCGCTACATGAGCACCGCCATTTGTGATATTGATAATTTCTTGAACAGCATCTTTTTCTTTACTATTAATTGTGATGTCTGCCCCGAATTCTTTTGCTAGTTTTAGTGCTTCGTCATTAATATCAACAGCAATGACTTTTGCACCAATTGCTTTTGCTATATGAGCAAGTGAAAGACCCAGCCCGCCGCTTCCATGGATCGCAACCCACTCGCCTGGTTTTACTTTCGCCTGGTCTACTAAGCCATGAAAGGCCGTCATAAATCTGCATCCAAGCGCTGCACCTGCTTCAAAGCTTACGCTATCCGGTAAGTGAACGGCATTTCGATCAGCATCGGGAACGTTCACATATCTTCCGTAACCACCCCAATACGTCGTACCTGCTACACTCCCATGGTCACAAATATTTGAATGTCCTGTTAAACAATACTCACACGTTCCTTCTCCATGTGCATGTGGAACGACAACTCGGTCTCCTTTTTTAAATTTTGTTACTTGACTTCCTACTTCCTCCACTACCCCGGAAAATTCATGACCAAATACGTGTGGCAATCGTACCTGTAAACCGATCCAGTCCCAATCTCCCATCATAAAATGCCAGTCACTTCTACAAATCCCATTTGCCTCAACACGAATCACAACTCCTGTATCTGTTAACATTGGTCTTGAAACTTCTTGAACTTCCATCTTTTTACCAAATTCAGTTAATACAAGCGCTTTCATATTATTCCTCCTCAAAGTTATCTTTTGAATTCATATTGTAATAAGCATGAAAAGCTATAAATCTAGCAAACTAATTAAGATGGGACCTACTTTTCCTTATAAAAAGGAGAAAATTTCGGCATCGTTATTGTATCGGACCAATTCTCAAAAACCACTTCAACCTCCATCCCTATTTCCACAGCTTTTGGCTCACATTGTACGATATTACTCATCATTGTTGGACCTTCTTCTAATTCAATGATGGCAACAACATATGGTACGTCAGAAAGGTATGCCTTAGATATGGCACGATGGACGATTGTGAAACTCATCACCTTTCCCCTGCCTGAAGCCTTCATCCACTCGACTTTCCTGCTTGAGCATTTGGTACACATCAGACGAGGATAAAACTGGCAGTGATGACAATCAGAACATTTTTGGATTAGGAGTTTATGCTCCAAGCACCCTTCCCAGAATCGAGCCGTTTCCACAGTTGGCTGGGGAAAGTTTTTTCCTGACGATTCATGCATTTAGTCAACCTCCCGACCAAGAATAAGTGTGGTATGACTGGACATAATCCCGCCCTGGCCATGTACAAGCGCTACCTTTGCAGTCTGCACTTGCCGCCCCCCAGCCTGGTGCCTGAGCTGAGTGACTGTCTCTGTTAGAGCGAACATTGAACCAGGATTACCTGGATGACAATGTGACAGGAGACCTCCGTGCGTATTGACTGGAAGGGAGCCTCTAAGTTCAATTGCTCCGCTTTCCACAAACGCGCCGCCTTCTCCTTTTTCACAAAAGCCAAGGTCTTCAAGCTCGATTATTACAGTTGGTGTAAAGCAATCATATAGTTGAGCAAAATCAATTTCATCTGGACCAATACCGGCCATTTCGTAAGCTCGCTTTCCAGATTCTACAGCTGCAGAAGTAGTGAGGCTGCGTGCTTGGCTAATATGTTCATGTCCATGTCCTTCCCCAACACCAAGTAAGTAGACCGGATGATTAGGGTATTCGACAGCCCGTTCTGCGGAAGTTAGTATGACAGCGGAACCGCCATCTGATATTAGTGAGCAGTCCAAAAGGTGTAACGGGTCTGCAATCATACGAGATGTTAAGACATCATCGACAGTTATGAGCTCGCGCATTTGAGCATGAGGATGTAAGTTAGCGTGTTTACGAGCGGCGACAGAGATAGCAGCAAGTTGTTCGGGCGTTGTACCATATTTCTCCATATGTGCTTTGGCAATCAGGGCATAATAAGCAGGGATCGTTGGACCATATGGTAATTCAAACTGTTTATGTCCCGTAGAGACTTGTGCTGCCATCGCCTGCTCTTTAGTTAATCCACTATAAAGGCTGTCTGCCATTGTGATCAACACGGTATCGCAAACTCCTGTTAAAATAGCGGAAGCTGCATGGTGCAAGACCGAAAACGTTGTTCCCCCGCCTGTCCCGACACTCATGCAATATTTAGGGAAAATTTGTAAATACTCTGCAATCGCCTCTGCGTGATACAGCATTGGTTCGGCCATGGAATTACAGGTAATTAATCCATCGACCTTTTCTTTACTTATCCCGGCATCAGCTAATGCTCTTAATGCTGCATCAATACATAGCTGTGTTGCTGACAGATGGGGAACAATGCCAACTTCCGTGTCAGCTGCCCCGACAATCGCTACTTTTCCGCGTAATGACTGCATGTTATTCCTCTTTTCTTGTGGCTGTTTTCGTAAACTTTGTTGCTTTATAACAAGTATTAGGAATGGTTGATTGTAACGAGAGGATGCTCGATGACCGTAGGGCGGGCGGTGAGCCTCCTCGGCGCATGCGCCTGCATGAGTCTCACCTGTCCCGCTACTCCCACAGGAGTCTCGCACCTTCCGTTCCAATCAACCTAAATCGTTTTTGTTCCAGGAACCCAATTAAAAACAACAATCTTTTAGAAAAGAGCCTTTCTTATCATTAAATAAATGAATGAAATGTTTACCGTTTTACTTGGTAGCCTACACGTTCACGATCCCACGTATCTGATGTGATCCCTTCAGAACGCAATTTGTATTTTTCTACCCTTTGGGAAGGTGTTCTCGGCAATTCTGTTACGTAACGGATATAACGAGGGATTGCGAAATGAGCCATACGTGTTTGACAAAACTCGAGAAGCTCTTCTGGTGCAACGGTTTCTCCTTCTTTTAGAATCACAACGGCAAGTACTTCCTCTTCAGACAGTTCAGATGGAACTCCGATAATGGCTGCTTCCAATACCTTAGGATGATCGTTCATGACACGCTCAATCTCATAGGACGAAATGTTTTCACCTCGCCTGCGAACAACATCTTTTTTTCTGTCGATAAAATAAAGATATCCATCTTTATCGAAACGGCCCGTATCCCCTGTATGAAACCAGAGGTTTTGCCATGACTTGACGGTTGCCTCTGAATTCCCATAATAATCGGTAAACATAATTCCTGGCTTTTTTGGGCGGACAACGATTTCGCCGTTCTTGCCAACAGGACAAGGGAATCCATTTTCATCATGTATTTCTACTTCAAAAATAGGCCGTATCTTCCCACATGCACCTTTTCGAAAATTTGCAGCAGGATTGGCTGCGACAGTACCTAATTCGGTTGACCCATACACTTCAGAGATTTGCACGTGAAAACGGGTTTGAAAATCCTCATAAATTTCCTGCGGAGTTGGCGCGCCGTATGCTTTTCGAACAAGATGATCTGCATCTTGAGCACTTTCCTTTTGTTTCATTAGTATGGTTAGCATAGACCCCATAAAGTTAAAGGCCGTAATCTTTTCCATGCGGCAGATATCCCAAAATTTCGAAGCAGAAAATCGATTATGCATGACAACGTCGCATCCAACTAGTAGAGCGACAAGGATGGTCGTATAACGTGCGTTTACATGAAATAATGGAAAAACAGTAAACAAGCGATCTTCCGGATGATATTCCATTACTTCACATGCTGTTTTCGCCACGCTAAAATTCGCACGATGGGTAAGGACGACACCTTTTGACGGTCCGGTTGTCCCTGAAGTAAAAAGGATGAGAGATGGATCATTCGGTTTCATTTGACTTTCTACACATTCATCACTTGCTTCAGAGAGAAGTTTTTCAAAGGAATACCAAGTAAATCGGTTCGATTTTATTTGTGGTTCATCTCCTACTACAATCACATCGCGAAGATATTCAAGCTGTGCGGAGATTTCATTAAGTCGATCCACCCATTGTGCTGAAATGACAAGTGCCTGACATTCTGCTTTGTTAAGAATATAGACTAGTAAATCACCTCGAAACGCTACATTAATCGGAACTTCAACCACACCGAGCCTGGCAAGGCCCAGCCAGGTTATCAAAAATTCCGGGCTGTTTGGCAGCATAACCGCACAAGTATCTACTTTGTCCAATCCTAGAGACATGACTAGATTCGCCAGCTTATTCCCTTTTTGATGAAATTCTTGATAGGTAAGATCACCACTCTCAAAACGTACAAATCGTTCATTTGGTCTCGTTTTGGCCCGATATGCAACAATTTCACCAAATGTCTCAGGTCCGTTGTACATTTTTTATCCCCCATTTGACACTCATAGTTTAGTATGTTTATAAAAACTGATTAACGAATAACTTTATAGCTAGTAAATTCACGATCCCATGTATCTTCTGTCACACCTTCTTTTCTAAGCTTATATTTCTCGACTCTTTGTGAAGGTGTTCTAGGCAGCTCTTTAACAAAGCGGACATATCGCGGGACAGAGAAATGAGCCATACGGGACTGGCAAAAATCAAGTAATTCCTCAGGTGAAAGAACTTCCTCGTCTTTCACATTTACAACAGCAAGTACTTCTTCCTCTGAAAGTTCTGATGGTACACCGATGACTGCAGATTCAAGAATTTTCGGATGTTTATTTAAAACACGTTCAATTTCATAGGATGAAATGTTTTCGCCTCGTCTCCTCACAACATCCTTTCTCCGATCGACAAAGTAGAAATATCCATCTTCATCCATATAACCGCTGTCACCTGTGTGAAACCATAGATTTTCCCATGATTTTACCGTTTCAACAGGCATACCATAATATCCTGAGAACAAAACCCAAGGCTCCTTAGGGCGGACAACAATTTCACCTGTTATGCCAGGCGGGCATTGTTCATCATTGTCATCGTGAATCTCAACCTCATAGATTGGAACAGCTTTCCCACAAGATCCTTTACGAAATGAGTCTGCACGATTGACTGCTGCTAATCCAACTTCTGTTGAACCATATGCTTCTGTGATTTTCACATTGAATCGTTTTTGAAAATCCTCATAGATTTCCAGTGGTGCAGGCGCACCTTGAATCATCCGCACAGGATTATCTGCATCATCCGGCCGTTCTGGCTGCTTCATCAAAATCGTAAGAAGCGATCCCATGTAATTAAAGCAAGTGATTTGCTCTCTCCGGCAAATATCCCAAAAATTCGAGGCAGAAAAGCGATTATGCATGACAACATCACAATCGGCAAGTAATGCAACAAGAATCGTGGTATAACGTGCATTAACGTGAAATAAAGGAAAAACGGTATATAAACGATCGTCAGGTCCATAATTCATAAGGTCACAAGCAGTCCTGGCAAGACTAAAATTCGCACGATGTGTAAGAATCGCACCTTTAGACGGACCTGTCGTGCCTGAGGTAAATAGAATAAGAGATGGATCACTAGGTTTAATTTCAACATCTATTTCAGCTTCATTTGCATGAGACATAAGATTTTCATAGGAATACCAAGTCATTCGGCCGTCTTCCACCTCTTCCTTCCCACCAACTACTAAAACGTGGCGAAGATGGTTGAGTTCAGGGGATAGTTCCTTTATTCGGTCAACCCATTGTGAAGAAATGACGAGCGCCTTACATTTTGCCTTGTTTAGGATATTGGCAAGCAAATCACCTTTATAAGCACTATTAATTGGAACCTCAATAACGCCAAGTCGTGCAAGCCCTAACCATGCAACTAAAAATTCCGGACAATTCGGCAGCATAATTGCACACGTATCGCTCTTTGCAAGACCTAGAGACGACATAATATTAGCAACTTTATTACCCCCGCGATGATACTCGCTATATGTTAGTTCATCGTTTTCAAACTTAACAAAACATACGTTCGGTTTTAGTAGAGCACGATTCTTAACAATTTCACCAAAGGTTTCGATTCCGCTATACATTTCAGCCTCCTATGAAACTAGCATTTATTAAGTTTTCAATTTACGAGATAGCGATTTTTAACACCTCGGGTATCTATAAAAAGAGTACCCGAGGAAGGATCCTTCATTTCCCATTCTTAACGGGAAGTAAACTAAACTGCTAGATGTTAACATTATTTTCATTCCAAATTCACCCAAATATTTTTAATCTCTGTATACATATCAATCGAAGCCGCACCGTTTTCTCTACCTAGTCCGCTTTGTTTATAGCCTCCAAAAGGTGAACCAGGTTCTGTAATATTGTACGTGTTGATCCAAACATTCCCTGTTCGCAGCGCATGAGCTACTTTATGAGCTTTGCGGATATCTGTTGTACAAATTCCTCCGCCCAATCCATAAACCGTATTATTTGCTTGTTTAATTACATCATCGATATCATTAAATGGCATAGCTGAAACAACTGGACCAAAAATCTCCTCTTTTGCAATCGTCATTTCGTTATGTACGTTCGCCATAACAGTTGGTTTGACAAAATGGCCATTTGCTAAATCAGCTTCTCTTGCATCACCGCCGATCAGCATTTCAGCTCCTTCTTTCAGTCCGATATCCAAATAGTTTAAGACACATTCTTTTTGTTTCGATGAAATTAGCGGTCCAATAACGGTATCCTTATCAAATCCATTGCCTACTTTATAATTTTTTGAGTACTCAGCTAAGTCAGCTAAAAATTTATCGTAAATGCTATTTTCAATATATAGCCTTGAACCGGCAAAACAAACTTGACCTGAGTTAAAGAAGATAGAGTTCGCTGCATTGGCTAGAGCTATTTCATAATCTGAATCAGCAAAAATAATATGTGCTGATTTACCGCCTAGTTCAAGTGTTACTTTTTTTATGTTCACAGCACTATTTTGAATGATTTGTTTACCGACACTTGTTGAACCCGTAAAGGCAATTTTATCGACATCTGTGTGTGATGCTAAAGCAGCACCTACAGTTGTACCGTAGCCAGTGACAATGTTGACAACACCATCTGGGAATCCTGCTTCTTGTACAAGTTCAGCAAATCGCAGCAAACTAATCGGCGTTTCTTCAGACGGCTTTACAATCACCGTATTTCCGACCGCAAGTGGTGCAGAGATTTTCATAATCGCATTCATTAATGGTGCATTCCACGGAACAATTCCTGCACAAACGCCAATTGGTTCACGAATGGTATAGTTGAAAATGTTTCCTGGTGTCGAGGAAGGAATCGTTTCTCCTGTTATTTTCGTTGCCCACCCAGCATAATAACGAAAATTATCGGCTGCAGCTGCTGCAAATCCTCTTGTTAATGATACCGGCTGTCCGTAATCAAGCGTATCTAAATGAGCTAACTCCTCAGCGTTTTCTTCGATTAAATCGGCTAATTTAAGAATAAGCCTTGCTCGTTCATTTGGTTTCATTTTCGGCCAGGGACCTTCTTCAAACGCTTTACGCGCCGCTGCAACGGCAAGATCAACATCCTCTTTGTCTCCTTCAGCAGCCGTCGTAATTAATTCACCAGTAGCTGGATTTCTAATTTCTGTTCGTTTCCCAGAAATGGCGTCTACCCACCTGCCGCCAATCAACATTTTTAACGGTTTTGCGGTAAACTGAATCGCCTTTGAATTTAATGCAATTAAAGTGGACATTACGAATTCCCCCTTTTCATAATGAGAAACATGAACATAAGCAAATATCCTGTTTGTACATTCATTATAAAAATGTTCGAAAGCGTTTCCAATAGTCAAAATAGTAAAAATTGTACAAAACTTAACACATTCGTATATATTGTATAATAGAGAACAATTTTCTTGGAAAGAGGGTATGATAATGGACAATACGGCAAGTAAAAAGGTCGTACGCTCAAAAAAATTATTTAAGCACACCCTATTAACTTTACTTAAGAAAAAACACTTTGACGAGATTACGATAACGGAAATCGTAAAAGAAGCTGGCTATAATCGAGGAACCTTTTATTTTCACTACGAACAAAAGGAAGATTTATTAGAAGAAATCATTGATGATGTGTTTGATGAGTTACATAAAGCCTTTCGACATGGATATATGAATTATGATAAGGAAGTAAACATATTAGAGCTTTCCACAATCGCATTATTTGATCACTTTATCGAATACAAAGAATTTTATCAAATCATGCTGGGAGGAAATATTAATCATAACTTCCGGGATAAAATGATTGATACGATGAAAAAACACTTTAGGGAAGATATTGACTTCACTGCAAATGATGTAGACTCAAACATTGACATCGAGCTTTTTTATACATATCGTGTCAGCGGAATCATTGGCATCATATTAGAATGGATCCTGCATGACTTCCATCACTCAAGGGATTATATGGCAGAACAGATTGTTAAGATTGCTACGTTTTATACGAAGAAGGTGTATATTAAAAAGTAACGATCATCCTTTAAATCTACTGTTATATCTTTATATAAATCTACTATTCTGTGATTGAAGGATTCCGCTTTAAAATCATTTTTTCTATGGAGTCCTGAGAAAAAAACGGGAAATTAGATCAGAATAGTATAGGCGCATGGGATAACCTTCATGCGCCTCCTAGAGCTACTTTAACCTCACCGATTTACAACTCTTTCAATATGAACCGTTAAATATAATTTCTCATCATTCGTTAATTCATAGTCAAATTTTCTTTTTACATAGTCGTTTATTTTTTCGGTGCATTCAAAAGCATCTTTATGCTTGTTTTTTACAGCTTCAAAAAGGAAGTCATCATCACTTTGCATGTACGTTTTACTGTACAACCTTTGTGCGAAAAACTTTAAATGGGTAACGAATCGAAAGAAATTTAATGACTCTTCATTAAAGTCGATGCCAAAGTGATATTTGACGATTTTAAGGATGTCTTGCATCGTTTTTGTAATATTTACAATATTAGGCATTTCTTCATTTAGCTCTGCATTCACAATATGCATGGCGATATAGCCTGCTTCATCCTCTGGAAGTGTGACATCCAGCTTTTCCTGAATCATGCTTAGAGCTTTTAATCCAAGAGAGAATTCATCTTTATATAATTTCTTGATCTCCCATAATAATGCATTTTTGATATTAAGGCCTTTTTTGTTTCTTTCTATTGCAAAATTAATATGGTCGGTTAATGAAATATAGATACTATCGTTTAATTCTCTTCCTAGCTTTCCTTTTGCTAATTTTATGATTTCTTCTGCTACTTCCATTAATTCAAGTGACACTTCATATAGTAGCGTTTTAAACCGCTCTGATAGATCATTGTTTTTTAGAGTGAAGACTTTTTCTATTTTTTCTTCATCTATTTCATCACCAGGTTTTTTTTGAAAAGCAAGACCCTTCCCCATGACGACCAGCTCTATATTTTCTGCATTAAAAGCACTTACGACATTATTGTTATAGACTTTTTCTATTTTCATACGATCACCTAAATCATGTTTAATGGCGTTCATTTTTAAAACAGTCTTTCTCTTATAATCTCTTTATATTACAGTATATTATACGGTTTATTCGGTTCCTTTTCTTCTAGTAGACACCAATTTATCATGGTAAAAGCTTATAGGACAAAGCCTGTTTTTTTTTAAGAGAAGAAGGAAAGCTCTCTCCTTGAGCTTTCCTCACCATCATTCCTTTTAAAAGTCTTCCCCATTTGTTGCAATCACATTTTTGTACCAATCAAAGCTTTTCTTTTTATATCGGTTGTTCGTACCTTTTCCTTCACTATCGCGATCTACATAGATGAAGCCATATCTTTTTCTAAGCTCAGCAGTTGACGCACTCACAAGGTCAATTGGGCCCCATGATGTGTATCCCATAATTTCAACACCATCACCGATCGCATTTTTCATTTCTCGAATATGGGCATCAAGGTATTCAATTCGATAATCATCTTGAATCGAGCCATCTTCTTCGACTTTATCCACGGCACCAAGTCCATTTTCAACGATGAAAAGTGGTTTTTGATAACGATCATAAAGTTGGTTACAAACTGTTCTTAATCCCACAGGATCAATTTGCCAGCCCCATTCTGAAGCTTTCAAATATGGGTTTTTCACACCAGCAAGCAGGTTTCCAGCTGTTTTTTCATCTTGATGCTCAGGAGCTGTGCTAGCCACAAATGACATGTAATAGCTAAATCCAATATAGTCGACTGTATGATTTTGAAGGAGCTCCAAATCTCCATCAGCCATTTCTATTTGAATATTTTTGTCTTTGAAGTAATTCAACATATAAGTTGGATATTTCCCTCTTGATTGAACATCTGAGAAGAATAATGTTTTACGATCTTGTGTAAGAGCCGCAAACATATCCTCAGGCTTTGACGTGTATGGATACGTAACCATAGAAGCAATCATGCATCCAATTTGTGAGCCAGGGATGATTTCATGACCTGCTTTTACTGCAAGCGCACTTGCTAAAAATTGATGGTGTGCCGCTTGGTAAATATCTTGTTCATTTTTTTGTCCATCTTCAAATAATAGTCCTCCACCTGTAAACGGTGCATGTAACAGAACGTTAATTTCATTAAATGTCATATAATATTTTACTTTGTCTTTAAAACGAGTAAAGATGGTTTTTGCTAATCGTTCATAGAACTCTACTAATTGACGATTCTTCCATCCACCATAGTTTTTCACTAAGCCTACTGGCATTTCATAGTGTGAAATCGTAATAACTGGTTCAATTTTATGTTTTAACAGTTCATCAATCATATTGTCATAAAATTGAAGCCCTTTTTCATTTGGCTCTACTTCATCACCATTCGGAAATAATCGTGTCCAAGAGATGGAGAAACGAAATGCCTTAAATCCCATTTCTGCAAATAATGCAATATCTTCTTTATACTTGTGGTAGAAATCAATTGCGTCATGATATAAGTTAAATTGCTCCAATGAGAAATCTGGCGGACTCATAATTCCATTTGGAGAAACATCAGCCGTTGAAAGACCTTTTCCATCCTCTTTATAAGCACCTTCTAATTGGTTAGCAGCGACTGCTCCTCCCCATAAAAATCCTTCTGGAAATTTTCTTGTGTTTGTATTCATTCGTATCACCTTTCAAATTTTTATATAGTCAACCTGTATAATAATTAGAGAACTTCTCCGTTACTTTCGATTACTTTTTTATACCAATCAAAGCTTTTCTTTTTTGATCTAGCAAGTGTTCCTTGTCCATGATTATCTTTATCAACATATATATAACCATAACGTTTTTTCATTTCACCAGATGATGCACTAACAATATCAATTGGGCCCCAGCTCGTGTAGCCAATGATTTCAACACCATCTTTAATTGCTTCAGACATTTCTTCAACATGCTTTTTCATGTACTCAATACGGTAGTCGTCATTCACTTTTCCGTCTGATGTAAGCTGATCCACAGCCCCTAACCCATTTTCCACAACGAATAATGGTTTTTGATAGCGATCATATAATTGATTCGCAGTAATTCGGAATCCCTTAGGATCAATCGTCCATCCCCACTCAGATTTTTCTAAATAAGGATTCTCAATTGAGCCAAACACATTACCTGCTGTCATATTATTGATTTCTGGATCTGTGCTTGTCGCTCGGCTTGCATAATAGCTAAATCCAACATAGTCGACTGTATGGTTTTTCAAGAGCTCTTCGTCTCCTTCTTCCATTTCAACTATTAAGTTATGGTCTTTAAAGAATCTTTTTGCATATCCTGGATATTCTCCTCGTGATTGAACATCAATGAAGAAAAAGGATTCACGGTCTTTATCCATCGCATCCCATACATCCTCTGGGTTACAAGAATATGGATAAGTCATACCTGCCGCTAACATACAACCAATTTTAGCCCCTGGACTAATTTCATGACATGCTTTAACAGCAAGTGCACTAGCAACCAACTGATGGTGTGCTGCTTGGTATTGAATTTGTTTTTTATTGTCTCCTTCATTGAAAACAAGGCCTGCTCCTACAAATGGTAAATGTAAAAGCATATTGATTTCATTAAACGTCATCCAGTATTTCACTTTGTCTTTATAACGTTTAAAAAGCGTTGCAGCATACGCTTCAAATAATGAAACAAGCTTACGATTTCGCCAGCTTCCATAATTCTTTACTAAATGAACGGGTATATCAAAGTGAGCAATTGTCACGACTGGTTCGATGTCATATTTTAATAATTCATCGAATAAATTGTCATAAAATGTTAGGCCAGCCTCATTTGGCTGATGGTCATCTCCATTTGGAAAAATACGTGCCCATGACACCGATACACGTAAAGCCTTAAAGCCCATTTCTGCAAAAAGCGCAATATCCTCTTTATAGCGATGGTAAAAATCGATCGCTTCATGTGAGGGGTAAAATTCACCTTCAAGTGGTTGAAAAGAAGGAAGATTCCCAAACATAATATCCCAACGCTTTTCACCAGTTGGAAGTAAATCAACTGTTGTTAATCCTTTACCATCTTCAAGATAGGCACCTTCTGTTTGATTTGCTGCAATGGCACCGCCCCATAAAAATCCTTTTGGAAATGTCATTTGTTACTCTCCTTTCAATTGGAGGAGGAAAGAAACCGTATCTTTCCTCCAATTGTCCATAACTTCTAGATTAATTGAAACAATTGATCTCCAAAGTTCATTTGTTTTTCGCTTGTTTTTTGTAAGTTAAAATCTTTATAATTCGTTACCACAATTGGCGTTGTAACAGGTAATCCTTCCGCTTTAATTTGCTTAATATCGAATTCAATTAATAACTGTCCTTTTTCTACTCGTGCACCTTGGCTAGTATGAGATGAAAAATGTTTCCCACCAAGTCTCACTGTATCCATACCAATGTGGATTAAAATCTCAGCTCCTTGATCTGTTTTAATCCCAATCGCATGGTTTGTTGGGAAAAGTGCTGTAACTATACCGGAAGCTGGTGCGACTAACTTTCCTTCAGTTGGTTCAATCGCTACACCATCACCAAGTGCTCCAGATGCAAACGCTTCATCTTTAATTTCAGATAAGATCTTAACTTCACCTTTTAATGGGCTTGCGATTTCTTCTGTTGCAACAGCTGTTGCTCTTGCTGCTGCAGCTTCGTTTTGAGCAGAATTTGTTGCCTCGCTTTTACCTTTGCCCATTCCGAATAGATACGTAAAAATGAAAGCTAAGCCAAATGCTGCTACGAATGAGATAAGTGCTCCCCATAAACCGAATGTAATTCCGTCAGCTGGGCTAATAAATGATGGGACAGAAAATACGCCCATACCGCCAACCATATAAAGTTGTGTGCCGGCAGCTCCAATAATTCCTCCACCGATAGCAGCCCCGATACAGCTGATAATAAATGGCTTTTTAAGTGGTAATGTAACACCGTAAATTGCTGGCTCTGTTACACCAAAGATGCCAGAAATAAATGCCGGAATACTTAAAGTTTTTAATTTTTGTTGCTTTGTTTTTAAATAAACAGCTAGAACCGCACCAATTTGTGCAAATGAAGCTGCCATAGTTGTAGCTAAAATCGGATCTTGGCCCATTGTTGTAATATTGTTAATTGCAATTGGTACAAGACCCCAATGAAGACCAAAGATGACTAATACCTGCCATAGACCACCAACAAAAATTCCTGCGATGATTGGGCTTAAGTTATAAATGAAAAGTGTTCCCTGTCCTAATAAGCTTCCCGCCCATGTTGAAATTGGTCCAATAATGATAAATGTGAGCGGTACAACAATTAGTAATGTAAACATTGGTACTAAGAATGCTTTTACGACATCTGGAATGATTTTCCTTAAACGTTTTTCAACTACAGATGCGAAATAAGCTGCAAGGATAATTGGAATAACAGATGATGCATAACTCATTAAGATAACTGGTATACCTAAAAATGTAATATGGATTGGTGATTCAAACATTGTGCCTGCAAATAATGTGTAAAGTGGTTCACCTGCTGTTAATCCAGATAAAGTAGGATAAACGAGTGATCCTCCAATCGCCATCCCGATGAATGGGCTTCCACCAAACTTTTTAATCGCTGTATATCCTAAGAAAATTGGGAAGAAGTAAAATAGTGAGTCACCAATTGCATTTAAAATTTGATATGTTCCTGATGTTGACTCCAACCAACCCATTGCTATAAATAGAGCGTTAAAACCTTTAATCATCCCTGTTGCTGCTAATACACCAAGAACAGGTGTAAATATACTTGAAATAATATCGATGAAGCTAGCTTTTTGTTTTTCTTCTTCATCAACTGGAGTTTGCGCTTGTAATCCGCTTACTTCAAGAACAGCTTTATATACATCTGGGACATGATTTCCAATTACGACTTGATATTGTCCCCCGCTCTGCATGACAGTGACAACACCATCCATATTTTTTAAAACTTCTGTATTTGCTTTTGATTCATCTTTTAATTTAAAACGTAATCTAGTTATACAATGCACGATACTGTAAACGTTTTCTTTTCCGCCGACATTAAAAATAATATCTTTAGCCAACTGCTCATATTTCATGAGTTGTCCCTTCTTTCTTCATGTTTTAGACAAATAAAAAACCTGAGCCAAATAGATAGCACAATTGCTTATCGCGATCGCAATAATGTGCATCTATTCAGTCCAGGTTATGCCCACTTAAGGTAACATTCCTTCAACGGAATATTTATTATTCATTTGTTATATGTAATTTATCATGGTAAAACAATAATGTCAACGCTTTCTTTTTTGATTCTTTATAAAATGATAGTCTTTTTGTATCAAAATATTAATCTATCTATCTTCTTGAAATATAAAAAACAGAGACTAGATAGGAAGATCTACCCTCCATTCATATGACAAAAAGATTTTTACGTCAATTGTTTACTGCCTTCATTTCTATAAGAAGTATCAGCAATTTTTTCAACATTTAATTGACCATTTTCATAACTAATAACTGAAACACTACAGTTTTCATGTACTTGAAATTCTTTACTTTTTGTTACCTGAATGATGTAATTTCCGATCGTGACTCCGTGTGAAAAGATGAGAATATTTCCACCTTCTGAAGCATGTTTTTCAACTATTTCTTTTACAGCTTCTTCTGTTCGTGTGAAAAGCTGTGCATAAGATTCACCTTCAGGGGCAGATGCATTTATATCAAGGCTGAATAATTTCTCAAGTGCATCACCATGTAATTTCGGAATTTCATCTTCAAGTAAAGCTTCTAATACACCAAAATTCATCTCCTTTAGTCTTTTATCAATGACTAACGGAATATCTCTATCACCGATTGCATACTTCGCAGTGTCTTGAACCCGCTGGCTGTCACTTGAATAAGCCGCAATAAAAGGGATGTTAGATAAACCTTTTCCAACAGACTTTGCCTGTAAAATTCCTTTTTCAGTTAGTGGAGAATCACAAAAACCTTGCATTCGTCTTTCAACATTATATTGCGTTTCTCCATGTCGAACAAAATAGAGAGTTACCTTGTTTTCACTAATCACGATTGAACACGTCCTTTTTTTGATATCTCATTAGTATCTTAGCATATCTCTCTGGAATATCTATGTAAGTCTTTCTTAACTAATAAAAACGGTCTTACTATTTTATCATAGCAAGACTGTTTCTAATCATTACCTTTGATGCTCTACTATCACACTATTTCAAGTTTTAAAGACTTACAGTACAGTTCCCAATCACTTTTCAAATAATTTCCCCCAAAAGCATATGGAATCTGACACAATGCAATCTGGCTGAAATTCTCTTAATTCCCCACATACCTTTCCATCTAAAGTAATAGTAGAAAAAGCATAAACTAAAAAAGACTGTTCGGTGCGGGAACACCAAACAGTCGTATATTAGCAGGTTCCCTTCAAAGGGATCAAGGTGTTAATGTAAATAACTCACCCTATTGTACTTCAACGCTCAAGGTGAGTATTTTTCGTCTCTAAAAGATATGATGAACAATACCAAACTTGCAAATTAATCATTAGCATGTCGTCTGAAATATTAAAGAATGAGGAATAACTACATGTACGAGAACACCCAACCAAAGAGCTACTCTAGTTTCTAAATAGGATACCAATCTATTAAGATTGCTCCACTATTTTAGCCAAGATCACACCGGCTGCTTCTACAGCACCGTCCGCATTTCGAAAGTCTTCAGAAAGTTTCTGCGCATTTTCCAGGTATGTTAGATACTCCAATACATCAGCTACTGCTTTAGCCAAATATTTCGGCCTGTTTCCTTCTAGTTTTACGCCTGCACCTAGTTCAGCAACCCGGTTACCTTCCCTGACTAACTTCCTCCCCTTGAAAAATCCGAAATGCAGGTACAATCGTGTCCGAAACAATTTCTTTTCCTTTTTCACGAATGAAGTCCAATTTATAATAAGCGTCAAACCTTTGGCTGATTTCTGTTTTTACCAGTTCGGGCGGAGTGACGACGATGAATTGAAACTTTAGTTTTTCGGCAACTGCGAAGATCGGATCTAGTACATGTGCAGATGCAGCTTGTCCGAATGGATTATCACAGACTAAAGGAACCCAGCTGTGATCGGTTTCGCCTTTTACGGATAGTAACATCATCATCATCACCATTCGGGCTGATAGCTTTTGCCCTCCGCTCCCATCGGATTTTGTCTTCGAACCTTGATTAATTGTCTGCCAGGTTGAATAATGCTCTCTTTTCGGTTTCCCGTACATAAAGGCATTATCTGTTCGCATATTATAGACGAGGAGCTCAGGATAGCGATTCCTGAGCGAGACGAATAAAATTTGCTCATCACTAATGAGTTGGTTTATTTCTTGGTCTAATTCTCGGTTATGATCATCAATCCGTTCAAATTGTTTCGTGATTTTGTTAATGGCCATGACGAAATGCTGCTTCAGCAGTGGTTCAATTTCTTCCGCCTTTTTAGGTAAGATGTCTTCTTTGAGCTGGACGAGCTGAAAGGAGCCTCGTTCATTTTTTAGCTTCATTTTCGCAATCATTGAGCGAATCGCCTCTGAAATACTCATCACTTTCATGCTGGCACGGCTGGCCCAGAAGTTTTGAGCATTCTCTGCCCTTTCTTTGTCGCGTTCTAATTGCTCCAAGCCACTTTGTGAAAAACGCTTCATATTTTTAACAATGCTTTGAATATGTGTATAGTGCCTTGTATCGATATGATCTAGTGTTGTTAATACTTCATTTTTAAAACGAATCTCCCAATCTTTCCCTTCAATCGTGAGCTTTAAATTGCGCAGGGATTGTTCGATTTTCGCATGTTTCTCTTGGCTTTCTTCCTGAATACTTTGATGTTCTTCACACCAGGATAAGATACATCTTTTTCCTTGGTTTTTAATTTTTTCTACATCATGTTCCGTAAATGCTGCAGCTTCTTCTTTTAGGATAACTGATAAGGTTAACAGATCTCCTTCATACCCAGTAATAGTTGTTTCTGTTTCTTTTTGACGTTTCTCCGTCTGCTTACCTTCATCTTTCGTTCGTTTCGTTTGATCTTTAATTTCGACAGCCTTTACTTCTAAGTCAAGATCTTCCCATTTTTCAGGCTGTTTTTCATGCTTTGCCACTTTTTTTCCTAGCTTGTCACGCTGTTCGGTAGCATGTTTTAAGGACGTTTCGGCTACTGTTACGGCCGTTCCTTGTTCGCGTTCTTCTTTTTCCGCTGCCTTTGTTTCCTTTTGTGCGGTTTGCAGCATATTTTCTAATATACTGATTGGTTCATCTGGTTCGTGTGCATTCTTCCAATCCTTATTAAGAACACCCAGTTTTTTCTCTAATTTCTTTTGCTGTTTTTGTTCAGTTTCTTTTTTTGCTTGAATAACGAGAAGTTCTCTAGCTTGTACTTCTTTTGATTTTTGGAGCTGTTTTAACTCTTCAATACTTCCATTGATCTCTTCTAATAAATGGAGTGATAAGCGTGGGATCTCTTCAGATGGATCCGCATGTTCATCAGCAGGAAAAAACACGTCCTCTATAAAGAAGGCGATCTCCTTTATCGTTTGTTCAGTCGTAAGCTTCCATTCTACATACGTTTGATTCCACGTGTTTTGCTGGTCAACGAAATGTTGGTGCTCTTTTCCAATTTCTTGCTGCTGGGTGACCAAGGCTTCCTTTTGTTTCTCTTTCTCTTGTTTCACTCGTTTATTTTCTTGATAAAGCGTTTTTTCACGTTCAAAAGCCTCGATTGTTTGTACATCTTTGGTAAGGTTGTCGATTCTTTGCTTTGTTTTTTGTCTTTGTTCTTTTAACTGAAGCTGTAATTCTTTTTCTTTTTGTTGTTGTGTTGTGATCTCCTGTAATTTCGTTTTCTTCGACACGAGCGCATTCTGTTCCTGATCTAACGCTTTTAAGATTTCACTTGAAAGATCGCTTGATAAAAATCGATCGATTTCTTTTAATATACGTCGCAACGAAGTTTCTGTTTTTTCAATTTCAATGAGTGTATCTTTCTTTTCTTCTATTTGTTTCGTAATCTTTATTTTCCAGTTTGTGAAATGGTTTTTATCTGTTAATAGCTCTTTTTCTGTTCCGTTTATTATCACAAAAGATGATGGGTGATGTTCATGGTTCATTTCCTCACGCATGAAAATCGGAACAGGACTTTTATACATTCTTCCTGCAAGAACCTGCTGATTAATTTTTTGCCATTGCTGCCTGCTTACGACTAACCCGTATGGAAGCAGCGGATATGTCAAAGATAAGTTCGCCATTTCCTCTGCACGCAAGGATTGAAGAAATTGTGTTCCATAAAACACATCAATGCCCGTCTTCTCATCGATCCATTCCTTTAATTCCTTGATATCTTTATTGGCAATCCAGAAGGGCTCATCATTTAATGAATGGTCGAGTTGTGTTTCCCAAAGTTCTTTTTTGATTTGTTCCCCTTGCTTTCGGTTTTCGTTCAGTAAATCTTCAATCTTGAGGGAATACTTCGAAAGAAGCGCTTGGGTTAACGGCTCAGTAACATCATCTATTAACCCATGAAGCTTATCGACTAGTTTGGATTCTTTTTGCTTTTGCTTTTCATTTGCGTCGTTTAACTGTTCCAATTTTTCTTCTGAAAACTGAATGGATTGGACAAGTGTACCATGTGATGTGGCCAATTCATGTTGCTTTTCACTAGTTACTTTCTCTTTTGCCCGCAGTTCTTCTAACATCGTCTTTTTGTTTTCAATTTGTGTCAAGAGACTCTCGACCAAACCCTTTAAGTCATAGGTTAATCGGTCACCAAATTCTTTGATAAGTGCCTCTTCCTTCGTCTCAAAGGCTTGCATTTTTGTATAAAGAACGTCGATTTCCGTAGCAGCTTGAGCAATGTCTTTTGTCTTTTGTTTGTCCTGCACAGACAGCTCCGTTCCTTTTTTCTTTAAGTACTTTTGATAGCCAACATACTGTTTAATCGCCTCTTGGAGTAATTGATAAGCATGCTTCCATTGCTTTACCGCTTCTATTTTGATTTCATCCATTCTTTGATTCACTTGCTCTAAGCCGCTATTTTGTTCCAATGTCGCGATCTGCTGGGAAAGAGAGCGAATACTTTGTTCATTTTCACTCCACTCTTTTAGTAACGTTTGAAAGGATAGCTGTTCTTTACGTTCTTGTTTATCCTTCACAATCTCAAGTAAAGAATGATGCTTATTCCTTTCCTCTACTAATTTTTTTTCCCAATCCAGGATCTCTCTGTGAGCTTTTGCATACTCTAAATTGTCTTTTTGATAGCGTAAATCTGCTTGCTTTATCGTTAATTTTTCGATGTCTTGCTCTAAAGAAAGCAGCATTTCCCTTTCTGCTTGAAGCAAATGTTCTAAAGCACCGAGTAATTGTCTTCCTTGCTTTATACTGGCTTGAACAATTTCTTTATGCTGTATCCCCTTATCTAAGTGCTCTTCAAATGGAACAATATCTTCTAAAAACTCTTTATGGGCTTGTTCTCTTTTTAAGAGAATAGGCAGGTCCTTCGCGATACTTGCCTGGCTCTTGAAAATCTCGACAAGATCGTTCTTTTGCTGTTCCGTTCGATGCAAGACTTGACTGATCGTAGGAATGATTCGTTTTTGGAACAGAGAATGATCATCCTCAGCGCCCTCAAAGTATTTCCCAACGCCGCCTTCATCCTTGTTAATGTCCTTCATGATATCCCAATCTTTGCGGTTAATTCCATATGTATCAAGGATGCGATAATGCTTCTTGTTATCTCGATAAACGTCATATCCATTCCATTTTAAATAGTCCTTTAAGCTTTCGGTTTCAGCAACCTCATCATTTTCGTAGAGTGGAATATGCTCAAGCGCTGCCTCTTCTTTCCGTTCAAATTCTCTTGTATAAAAAGTAATATTTGGTAGTACTTTTGCTTCTTGTTCCAATGTTTTCTTTTCATTTTCGCTTTCTTCACTCATCGAAATCCGCTGTTCGGCTGAAAACATTCCGCCAGTGATCAGATGACGGCGGTCACCACCGTCCAATTCCCATTGAATAACAACATGAAAAGTATACGGAATAAATTGCTCTTTATTATTAAAGAAAAATTGCTGATAATAACGATTGTTTTGTTTTCCCCACGAAGTTCCAGGCTTTAGGATTTGGAAAATCGTTTGCAGGAACACACCTTTTCCACCGCCATTCATCATCGAAATGAGGCCATTTGTTGAGGTCTCATCATTATGGAAATTGAAAGTGGTATTTTTATATTGTTTTTGCATGCCATCATACTTCAGGCCAACAATTCTAATTCGATGGATTTTCGGCATGCTCTTCCTCCTCTGTCTTCATTAACTTTTTAAACATTTCATAACGATCATAATCGTAATACAAGTATTCAATTCGATCAAAAAGCTCATTCTTAGGAATCGCTTTTGGAATATCGTCCCGATCAAGAATGACGATTAGCCCCTCCGACTCTAATAAGCGCATTGCTGTGGTAATGAATCCGATTCTCGTTCGTCGATTTCCTTTTTTAACCCCATAATCATCTGTGTCAACCTCCATGTATTTCCATGTGGTCACAACTTCCTTCATATCAATTCGTTCTTCTTCACCAAAGGTAGGTTGTGTTTTAAGAATACTGTCCCAATTCATCACAAGATCGTTGACTTGGCGTTCTAATGCGTAGAAACTAATCCCTTCCCGCTGTGTGCGGATTTTTGCAGCCTGATTGCGGTCGATGCTAGCTAAAAAGGACATAATAACCACACTAATCAGATGAAAGTGTTTTTTTGTTTCGATTTGGCGATGCTTTTCTTTCATATGGGTGAAATTTGTCGCAAACACGGAGCCTGTTGGCTGGACGACTAATTGAATCCGTCTAGGTGATTCAATGATATATGTCCCTGATTCATCTGCTAATAATAAAACTGTCTGTCTAACTTCCGGATCAAAATACGTCTGGAAGTGTTCACTTGTTTCGCCGATTACTTTCTCTTTTAATAACGAAAAATAGACAGCAGAAGCTTTTTTGATTATTTCTGCATTCATCCATTCTCCTCCTGAACACATATTTTAAAAGGGGTCATTTTCATCTGATGCCATAGTATTGGCTTGGCACGATGATCAAACTGTGTAAAAATCTTCAAGCCTTCAAACATTTGAAATTGCGGATATTCGTTCATTAGTTTATAAAGAAGAATCTCTCTCTCGTCGCTGATTGTTTCTTCCTTCCGGTGCAGCACTTGAACCTTCAGCGGCTTTTTATCAAACATCATCCATAAATCAATTGTTTCCGATTCTTCAAACCATAAATCCTGCACTTCTGATGGCAGCTTAGCTAAATCTGCTAACGAAAACTCTCTGTATGTTTGTAAATATTGAAACACATAACTCCAAGCCTTCATAATAGAATCCCAGTTTGTCACTCGCTTACGAGGAATGCTTTCTTCTTCCTCCTCTTCAACGACGGGATCCGCTACTTGTGTTTCATTAAATTCTTGTTCGCCCCATATCCAATCAAGCGGCAAAATAAATTCGTTCTTTGGTGAAAATAAAGGAGAAAGCACGCTTTCGATCACCTCGAAACTTTGAACGCCTTCCTTCTTAAACCAATTTTCATAAAAATGCTCGCGAAAGGAAACGATGCTGGTCTCCCAAAACAAAGATGGGTTTTCCGCTTTTAATTTCATCTCATAAGAAATATTCTGAATGACCAGCTTGGCGAGACGGTCATGCAATTGCCTTGTATGGCCAATTTTTTCTTGGAGAAGAATCAATTCTTTCTGTATATAATCATCTTCTTCATTTCTTCGTATCGTTTTTTCGATCATGCTAGTAATGGTACGGAAATGATTTTTTTCTTCTTCAAATTGCTTTTCAATTTCAGCACGATTGTCGGCCCTTTGCCATTCCTCTTCAAACAATAGGATTTTAGGATTGTTGATCATTTCCTTTTGGAAAGTGAATTCTCTTGCCATTAAGCGGTTGACACGTGAAATGAGGTGATCGAGGTTTCGAGTAGCTTTTCTGAAATTACCATTTTTAATCAGCTGCATACTATAGAGTTGTTCGATTGTGATCGAGAATTCCTCAGCCATTTCCCTGCTCATAAAAATCATTTCCTGAGCGACATCTGTGAGTTTATAAACAATGGATCCGCCCATCTCTAAATTCGTGTATGCTTCATCCATTGTCACATATCGGAATGTTTGTGTCTCCCATGATTGTCTTAGTTCATCGTAATATAAGGCTTCAAACGCTTTACTATACTCTTCTTTTCCCTGATATAACAGCCCGCTTGTCATTCGATCAATTTGCTTATCATCTGCTAAAAGCTTCATTTGCTTAATAGCGTCTTCCACCATATACTTGATATCGATCTTTCGTCTATGATCATCATCATTTAGTTCTTTATAAAAGATTGCCAGAAGCACTTGCATGAGAATCGTTTGGATATGAGGCTTAAGCTCTCCTACTTCCATTCCCCTGCCAAGCTCAAACAGTGGATTCAATCGTTGCATTCGCTGGGCGAATCCTTCCCATGATTCGTTCACATCCATCTCCTCCATGTTTCAATTGTTAAGACTTCTTGTGGGATCCGCTTATTTTCTTGCCATAATTGCAGGAGCAGCGCTTGTTCTTCTTCAGTAAACCACTGAAAGAATAAATCACGGTATTTACTATTTTGTGTTTGCCCGATTTTCTGGTCATTCCTTTGTTCTAGACAATCGAGCATTTTGCGATAAATTTTCAAGGCAGGCTGAATACTACAATCCGGATATTTTTCGATTAGTCGAATGAAGATTCCATATCCAGCAGCATCCAGATCCCCTGCGTAATAGAAAAGATAGGATTTTAGCGGAAACATTCGAAAGAAAAAGGAAAAGCTCCGTTCAATTTTAGTCCCTTCCCCATAAATGATAAGTTCAGGTTCATAATCGAGTTGGTTGTCTTCCAATAATTTAATAGAAGTATGAAAGAATGAGAGATTTTCGACGATAAGTACTCTCTTAATATCTTTCATTTCCTTCCCTTGTTTCATCCAAAATACAAAAGGCTCTCCGTAGTTCACCACTTTCAGCTGGTCTTCGGTTATCCCAATTCTTGCTAAAAAGCCTTTACCATCAGGGAATAAATCACTATCTATTAAGAATTTTTCATGGCCGAAGAGCTCCAGGCTTCGTTCTTCTAATGACACGATGTCACGCTCTTGACTAGATTGTAGAAACGTATATATATGTAGTATTCGCTCCCATTCGTCTTTCGTTTGCCATTGGGGATACCGTTCATAATAGGAAAAATCAAACTGATCATTTAATTTCATCATCTCGAGGCGATCCCATTTGGTTGTCTGAACTTTCGTATTCACCCAGTAAAATAATGGAAGAGCTGGTATTCTTCCATTGTATTGATTATTTTGAATTGGAATTAATTGTTCTTCCGCTTGCAATGTTTCGATTGCTTGATAAAACAACGAATAACCGTCCATTTCAAAATAATCATCTAAAAGCTTACGCAACTGAAGCTCTAAATCGTTTATATTTATTTTCTTTTTTTGGTTAGGGTGTTGAATGTCTTCAATAAAACCTCTCACCCGTGTTTCAATGACATCGATGATATTCACCTACTTACATCTTCATAGTGTAATAGATATAGACTTCTCTTATCCAATTTGAACACCATTCATTATAAACTAATTGGTGTATTGTTTGTAAATGAAATTACTTTGATATAATGACCAGCAGCTGATCAGCAAGAACAAGAACTAGAAGATCTGAAGTGGAATGCAATATTTAACAAATTAATATGGATATATAAATAGGAAGGAAATCATAAAAAAAATGGGAAGGTTCATGGTGTTGGAAAAATAAAAGAACCGTCCCTTTGTTTCCAAGTGAAGGACCAGCCTTCTTTACCCTTAAAGATCCAGATGGTCATCAGATTTTGGTAGATTAACATGTATACAAAAGGAATAACGATACAAGGAACACCAAACAGGCTGGGAAAATAATTTGGTAAACAGAAATATAATGCGCTTTCTCTTACGTCAATAACTGACTCTGTCAATACCAAATGAAAAGCACATCACTATTAATAAGTGATGTGCTTTTTATTGGTCATATCCGTCATTTTAAAACGCCTCATATGCAGCAGGATCTTGATTTTATCCTGAAATTGCACTTTGTTGATGCGATTCTTTACATCTCGAGCATAAAGTTACATCTTTACCTATGAGAATAAACCCTTGTAAAGGAAATGACTTTTAGAATTGGATGTTCTACAAAAGTATCGCCGATTTCTGAAAGATCAGCAACATAAGAGGAATGCGCCTCATTCATTTGTTAATCTACTTATCTCTTTCCCATTCATTCCCTACTACAACTGGATTAGTTGGATACGAAATCCAATCGCTCCAGCTCCCGGCGTATAGCTTAACATTAGAGTATCCTGCTTCTCTGAGACCCAAAATATTTGGACATGCTGAAACTCCTGATCCACAATAAACGATTACTTCTTTAGATAATGGAATGTCAGAAAAATGAGTGATCAGCTCTTCTCTTTCCTTCCATCTTCCCTTTTCGTTCAAGACGTTCTTCCAAAAATAATTCTTTGCACCTGGTATATGTCCGGCTACAGGATCAATCGGTTCAAATTCGCCAAGATAACGCGGGTTCTCTCTTGAGTCGATTAAGATTGTGTCTGTTTGATTAAGCTTTTTCTTTACTTCTAAATGATCCACCCATTTCCAATCATTGTTTATTTGTGGAAGTAAAGTTATTGGTGCAGGATTTGGAACGACAGTCGTCAATAAGTTGATTTCACTTGTCCATTTTTTCCATCCCCCATCCAATACAGCTGCATCAGGTACTCCTATGTAGTTTAACAGCCACCATAGCCGTGAGGCATTCATTCCTCCTTGATCGTCATAGATAACTACTTTGGAATCATTGCTTATTCCTAGTTTACCAAGCGTTTTTGCCAATATGTTTATATCGGGTAATGGATGACGCCCTCCATGTTTTTCAATTTTCGCTGAAAGATGTTTCTCAAGGTCAACATAAACAGCACCAGGTAAATGTCCCTCTAAATAATGTTTATACCCTTCCTCAGGTTCGCTCAAATTAAATCGTGTATCTACTATAACTAGCTTTTTATTTTCTCTTTTCATTTCACCAGCAAGCCATTCTGCACTTACAATATACTGCATATCCATTCTCCTTATCTAAATTAATTTAGTACTTTCATTAGACTGTATACAAATTTAAAATCGTTTTGACTATGAACTTTTACAAATTTCGTTAATATGTGAATAAGATTTTTAGAGTCAAAAAATAACTATTAGATTGAAAATATTATATAATAATCGACTTTTCATAGCATAATTAAATGTAACTATATTTCTTTTAAATTAAAAATTCCATGCTCTTTCAACTAAATTAGTATTATGTTGAAAGAGTGGAAATCAAAAACTACCCCTCTTTTCTAAAGATAAAGGGCGTCCTTTTAGGGACACCCGCTATTTCTATATTAATCTATTAATCAATAATGTACGAAGTAGTAATAACCATCAGCTTCACCCGAAGCAGTTTTTCTTGGAATATAAGCGTAAGCTGATTTACTATACAAATATCCATCCCAGTTTGAATACTTTTCAATGTACCGGAAGTTTTCTTTAAGTATGGCTTAAACCCAATATATCCTGTGTCACCTTTTGAAAGTGTGAAAGAATATGTACTAGTGTCAGAAGCGCTACTAGTCCAAGTAAAGCCAGCGTTTGCCTTAATAGCAGATCTTTCTGATGATGCTGAAACACTATAAGAAGCAGATATTGTCACACTAACGGCTTTTGAAATACTACAAGAAGTTGTAGTACAACCTATGTCTGCTGTCACCTTTCTAGTGCTACCAGTCACTTTGCTAATAGTGGCCGGATAGTATTTCCAGTATTCATAGTAATCCATCGTTGTAAAGCCACCATCTGAATCATCAGTATACAGGCCTTCAGTTTCAACCTCGCCACCCTTAGAATTTTGAGTTTCATATTCTTCTGTTGAAGCTGGAACTAATTGCCCATCTACTTCTTTAAGAGGTGTGACATACTTCCCTAGTGATTCATCATAGATTGCTTTTTTCTTGTCAATCTTGACAGTTTTAGTAGTACCCTCTGGCTTTGCAACTGATGAAGACTCTGCGAATACTACTAGAAAAACAATACTTAAGCTTAAGACAGTAAGAAACGATTTAAGATATTTTCTCATATACTTCCTGCTTTACCAGAATTATCACATCTTTAGTCTAATTCAGTAAAGGTACTTATGCTTTATTTAGTAGGCTCTATATAGAAATATATCCCGGTTTTTTTGTCGATTGCAGGGCTTACTTCACTAGTTGATGTTTTAACAATAGGACTTTGGTCTTCGCTTACTCCGATATAAATTGTAAAACTCTTTCCTGATTGTGTTGTTGTTCCCCAATTTATCTGAGAGAAATATTTTTTAACTTTATTATTTTTAACAAGGACATCTTGATCAGGGTCATACCAAGCATATTTTCCATCTTGTTCACTTATGCTTGATACTCCTACTCCCAAGCCTTCCTCTAATTGTTTCTTATAAATAACAAATGTTTCTCCGTTTTCACTAACTTCCCCTATGATGTCTTCTTTTTTCATCTTTTCTTCTTTAATGCCATGATCAATTGTTTCTTCTTTGGTTTTAAACCATTTCAATTCACTGGCTTCATCATTCGCTAATGCAGAACATCCTGTAAGTGCAAGCATGGCTATTGCAAAAGTTAGTACAACTTTCATTTTAAACTTCCCCCTTTTAAGAAAAGGTGTAATATATACATAATACATTCGGCTTGAATAAAACTTACAATATATAGAAAATATTTTCTTACAGTACAAGTTTGCACTTTTTCATACAAAGGGTTTTATTAAGAATGTAAGTTACCTCACAAGTTTAACACCTTCACACCTCCCGTGAATATTAACTTGAATAAGCCTATCTATATTACCTAGTTATCATTATTTTCCTCCCTCATTTGAAGAAGGCAGCCACCCGGCTGTCTTTTTCTTTTGATAAACATTACAGAAAGAAGGTTTTGCTGTGAAGAAAAATAAGAAAAAGAAAAGCATTGGTGAAATGACAAACAGCCGTATGACTTGGGGAATCAATCCTACAACTCGTGTAGTTAAGAATAAAAAAGGAAAAGGCTCTTACTCTCGTAAAAATTTAAAGGTGGTGTAATTATGACTAAAAGTATTTTGTGGTTCACTGGTCACTACACTAACGAATTCTGTAAACAAAAAGCAGTTGAAATTAAGGAAAAAATTAAAACTGGTGATGAAGATTACAAAGATTATGCAGCGGTTAGGATCGTCGATAAGGTTTTGGATTATGATAAAGACAACAACCTTAGACAATACAATAGATTAAGATTGGTTTATAAATAAAAAGGAGCAAAACCGTTATGGTCTGCTCCTTCTTTTTATATTGTTTCTAATGCTTCGTGGCGATAAGGTAATTCAATCTCTCTTAAGATTGGTACATTGTCCCCTGCTGTTTTTAGAATCGTTTTTACATATACTGCTTAAATTGGTTGAAAGATATCAGTTGAGAAATCAAACTGCTCTGTCAGCCCTTTATCGAAGTACAATTCGTGCTTTACTGTGTAATCATTGAATGGCGGGCATCCAACCGGAACCGTTACTTTTGGTGCATTTACATTTATCGGATCATTTATTCTTCACTAGCAAAGCTAAGTACTAACATATTAAATAAGCAAAAAAACCCTTTGGGTTTCAGCTTCCTCAATCTCAGCCAACACGATAAAGATCCTGATCACCTGCTAAAGCAAAACAAGGATCATTATAGTAAACAACCTCGGTAAGAACCTTACAGCCTTTTATTTTTTCAAAAGCTGCCCTGGCCTCTTCTTCAGTGTCAAATTCGAACATTGTATTTGTTTGTTTTGAATAAACAGTTATAACCCACATAAAATTCCCTACCTTTAGAAGTTAACTTTTCCCCTTTTCATAGATTTAAAGGGAAATGCACAATATATTTATCGCTACAGAAACGTAAAACTTTAGATATATTTCTTATTCCAAACATATAACATATTACTACTTCACTTTTTATTTTTCAATATCAAGTTGATACGTTTCTAAAAACTTTGTATTAAAATCCCCGTTTACAAATGCCTCATGCTCCAGTAATTTTAAATGAAAAGGAATCGTTGTGTTAATTCCTGTAATGATAAACTCATTCAGAGCACGCTTCATTTTTTCAATTGCTTCTTCCCGGTCTTTCCCCAAAACAATGACTTTTGCGACCATTGAATCATAAAAAGGAGAAACGGTATATCCAGGGTAAACCGCACTGTCGATACGGACCCCAAAACCACCAGGTGGAAGATACATATCCACTTGACCAGGAGATGGCATAAAGTTTTTTGCCGGGTTTTCTGCATTTACTCGACACTCAATTGCCCAGCCTTTGATATGGATATCACTTTGGTTGAATGAAAGTGGATAACCTGCAGCAACCGAAATTTGTTCCTTAATAAGGTCAATTCCTGTGACAAGTTCTGTTACCGGATGCTCTACTTGAATACGTGTATTCATTTCCATGAAATAAAATCGGCCATGTTTATCTAGAAGAAATTCGACTGTTCCAGCGCCGTGATAATGAACGGCTTCTGCTGCCTTAACAGCGGCATCGCCCATTTCTCTTCGCAATTCTTCGTTAAGAGCAGGTGATGGTGACTCTTCAACAAGCTTTTGATGCCTTCTTTGGATTGAGCAATCTCTTTCTCCTAGATGGACGACATTCCCGTATTGATCAGCTATGATTTGAATTTCCACATGGCGGGGTTCTTCCAGATATTTTTCAAGATACACACCTGGATTGCCAAAAGCCGTTTCTGCTTCCTGTTGAGCCTGGCGAATGGCTTTATTCAGCTCGTTTTCATCATAAGCTAATCTCATGCCTTTACCGCCGCCCCCGGCAGTTGCCTTTACAATGACTGGAAACCCAATTTCGCTTGCAACCAGCAGTGCTTCGCGATCATCTTCAATTAACCCATCTGTACCGGGAACAGTTGGGACCCCTGCTTGTTTCATCGTGTCTCGTGCTACTGCTTTTGCCCCCATTTTGTTGATCGCTTCTGGATCTGGGCCAATAAAAACAAGATTGCATTTCGCACATATTTCCGCAAAGTCAGCGTTTTCGGCAAGAAAACCATATCCGGGGTGAATCGCATCCACTTTCGTGATCGTAGCCACACTGATTAAATTAGGGATATTCAAATAACTGTCCTTCGCAGCTGTTTTGCCAATACAATAAGCTTCATCCGCTAGCATGACATGCAAAGCTTCCTTATCTGCTTCTGAATAAACAGCTACTGTTTCAATTCCCATTTCCCGGCAAGCTCTGATAATACGAACAGCAATCTCACCTCGATTGGCAATTAGGACTTTTTTAAACATGTTGATTTCTCCTCTTTATCAAATTATTAATCTTTTAGCTTATGAATCTTTTTTAATTACGATCAAAGGCTGTCCGTACTCAACAATTTGTCCATCTTCTACTAAAATATCGACAACTTCCCCACTAACTTCTGCTTGAATTTCATTAAACAATTTCATCGCCTCTAGAACACAGACCACTTGAACTCCGTTAACTTTTGTTCCGACCTGCACAAAAGGATCAGCATCCGGATTCGCACGAGTATAAAAAGTTCCGACCATTGGAGATAGGATTTGATATTCTTCCACTTCGTTTTGTTCGAGTGTTGTTTCTACATGTTTCGTCTCTTCTTCTTTAGCGCTTAAAGGTTTTGAATTTATTTTATGAGAAGCTTGCACTCCCTCAACTTTTTCTGAAAGGTTGGGATAATCCGTTTCTTTTTCGATCTCAACTTTCATTCCTTCATACTCATATTTGAATTTTTTTATTGAATATTCATCAAGAGTTTTCATTATTTCTTTTATTTCATTCATATTTATCATGGTAAATCCCCCTTACTTATCTCTTATAGTGGCGATTCCTTTTCAATTTTAAATAAAATGCTAACTTTCAATTCTTCCATTCTTTGTTCTTCTTTGAGATAGAGCTGCTCTGCCTCTTCTAATGTTATTTCTTTAAATCGAATGTTTTCACCAGGTTTTAATTGCGCAATAATGGGAAGATCAACAGTTGCGACATGGGCGATTCTTGGATACCCTCCAGTTGTCTGCCGGTCAGCAAGAAGGATTATCGGATTTCCATCTTGCGGTACTTGAATCGTTCCGTGTGATACAGCCTCAGAAAGAAGTTCAAATGATTCCTCTAGCTCTAATAAAGGACCTGACATTCGGTACCCCATACGGTCAGATTTTGGTGTAATTTGAAAATTTTGATCAAAGAATTGTGATTGGCTAGATTGAGTGAACCGATCAAACTCTGCTCCACGTATGACACGAATCATAGAGTCTTGTATCGTTTTCGTAAAATGTACTGGGTTGACATACCAAGCAGTGGCTATAAATAAACGGGACTGGCATTTACTTTTCAAGTGTTGAAAAAGGGAATTTATTTTTTGCGGTAAATGATTACTGTGTAACGTATCCCCGGTTTGTAAAGCACGCCCTTCATATCCGCCGATTCCGCCTCTTAAATATGTACTTTTGCTGTTCATCACTTCTGGAATAGCAAAACCACCGGAGACTGCTACATACGATCGGCTGCCTGACTTGCATGCCTTAAATTGAAGAACACTCCCCTTTTTAATATAAACAGGCCGCCATTGCGGGACAGCTTCTCCATCAATAACAGGAGATAAGTCTCCACCAGTAATCGAAATTAATAAGTCTTCCTCAAATAATAATGAAGTCCCCATAAGTGTAACTTCTATAGCAACTTCTCCTTCTTCATTACCAACTAACAAATTAGCGATACGAAGAGAAGCACTATCCATTGCACCACTAATAATGACCCCGTATTTTTGAAAACCATATCTTCCCAAATCTTGCATGCTGGCAAGTAAACCAGGACGAATCACTTTTATACTCATATCGTTTTCTCCTTGTATGCTTGATATTCTTCAAGAGAAATAGGCACGAACTTTACAATGTCACCTGATTGGAGAAGTGTAGGGGGATTTTCATTTGGACAAAAAAGTTCAAGTGGTGTACGGCCAATTAATTGCCAGCCACCAGGTGTTGATATCGGATAGACACCTGTTTGCATCCCAGCAATTCCGACTGTTCCTTCAGGTATCGATAAACGAGGAGAATGGCGACGAGGTGTCGCAATTTCTTCTGACATCCCACCCAAATAAGGGAATCCAGGGGCAAATCCAATCATATAGACGAGATATTCTCCTTTTGAATGAATATCTACAACTTCACTTGTTGATAGATGATGATACTCTGCAACGGCTTCTAAATCCGGACCAAACTCTCCTCCATAACAAACAGGAATTTCAACAATACGCTGCTTAGCTTCTTTCATCTCTTCAAGATTCATTAGGATCTCTTTAAGAATCGCGCAAACAATTTTATAAGGTGAAATATTCTTCTCTACGGGATTCACATCTTTTTTGTAGGAATGATGAACCAGCAATGGATGATAAAAAACGGTCACGCTTGTAAAAGCTGGAACACATTCAATAAAACCCTGAAAGGATTTTTTATCAAGATGATCGACTAACCCTTTCACTTTACGGTGTATCTCAGGATTAATTTCCGTACCAAATTGGACACAGATTGATGAATCTCCTATTGGTTTCATTTCAATATTTGTTTTTCCATCGAAAATGGTTTGAAGCATTTGATCACCTCTTATCCGTTTTTCGGAACTATCGTTTTATTTATCGGAATATAAAATCATTATAATTATCAGAAAATAAAAACACAAGTACTATTCTCTTAAAATGCATAAAAGATGATTTCTTTACAAACACTGCAACTATTCATTTAAATGATTGTCTCTTAACGATACTTTTTTAGATTTTCTGACAAACTAATTGAAAATTTAAATTATGTACAATAAGATCGTTTTATGCTATTATTCGAAACAACAGTTCCTTAATTCGGACTTAAATTATCTTAAAATTAAAACTAATTAAATTATTCTAAGCTGCAGACTCATTTTAGAAATCATTTCTTGTTCTTAGGATTTCCTAACTTAATAAAGAATTATGTAATGCAAACGCTTACTCTGACTATTAATATCCCCTTTTCATAGTATCCATCATTATGTCAATACTTTGATTAGTGGTATTAATCATATTTTCAATAGATAGATAGGAGGTTTTTTAGTTGTCTCAGATTGATTTAAATTGTGATTTAGGAGAAAGTTTTGGAGTTTATAAGATCGGGATGGATGATGAGATTCTTAGTTTCGTTACATCAGCAAACATCGCCTGCGGATTTCATGCAGGGGATCCATCCGTGATGCGTAAAACCGTCCGACTCGCTCTTACTAAAGGAGTTAAAATTGGGGCTCATCCTGGACTCCCTGACTTAATGGGCTTTGGCCGGCGCAACATCAGCATTTCACCTCAAGAGGCCTACGACATCGTCGTTTACCAAATCGGTGCTCTTAGTGGTTTTATGAAAGCAGAGGGTGAAAGAATGCAGCATGTGAAACCGCATGGTGCACTGTATAATATGGCTGCAAAGAACAGAGAACTATCAGTAGCGATTGCGGAAGCTGTTTATAAGGTTGACCCGCAGCTCATTCTTTTTGGCCTTGCAGGCAGTGAGTTAATACGTGCTGGAGAAAAAATTGGTCTGCAAACAGCGCATGAAGTATTTGCTGATCGAACCTATCAGCAGGATGGCTCTTTAACACCAAGAAATCAGGCTGACGCACTTATCTATAATAATGATCAGGCAGTCTCGCAGGTTGTCCGTATGGTGAAAGAAGGAAAAGTTCTCACCCAGCAAGGTGTTGATGTTTCAGTTAAGGCACATACTGTTTGCATTCATGGGGATGGCCCAGAAGCGCTTACTTTCGCTCGCCAAATTCGTGAAACTCTCGAAGCCTCTAAAATTAATGTAAAAGCAATTAGTGAATAAGATCACGAAGGAGGAATAAAATGGAACCACTTAACATGTCTTCGAAACAAGACAAGAAACAATCCAATACACCAAAATTAAATTGGTCCTTATTAATGGGTGCTGCATTCTTGATGGCAACCTCAGCAATCGGGCCGGGTTTCCTGACTCAGACAACGGTCTTTACACAAACGTTAGCAGCAAGCTTTGGCTTTGTCATTGTCATTTCCGTTATTCTTGATATTTTTGCCCAAACAAATGTATGGCGAATTATTGCTGTGTCTGAAAAAAGAGGACAAGATATTGCCAATATGGTATTTCCGGGACTCGGTTATGTTCTTGCAATATTAATTGTATTGGGTGGAATTGCTTTTAATATTGGTAACATTGCTGGTGCAGGTCTTGGGTTAAATGTATTGTTAGGAATCTCACCAAAAATGGGAGCCATTATTAGTGCTATTATTGCTCTTCTCATCTTCTTAGTAAAAGAAGCAGGTAAAGCGATGGACCGGTTTACACAAATTGCAGGATTTGTCATGATCGGGTTAATGATCTATGTTGCCTTCTCAACAGCGCCCCCTGTCGGTGAGGCTGTTGTTAAATCGATTGCACCGGACAAAATTGATATATTAGCCATTGTCACATTAGTTGGAGGTACAGTTGGCGGATACATAACTTTCGCAGGGGGACATCGATTATTAGACGCGGGAGTTAAGGGTGTAGATGCATTACCACAAGTGACAAGAAGTTCAGTTATTGGAATTTTAATTACATCAGTCATGCGTATCGCCCTATTTTTAGCTGTACTTGGTGTCGTTTCAAAAGGACTGCAAATTGATCCCGATAATCCACCTGCTTCTGTGTTTCAGCTTGCTGCCGGTAACATCGGTTATAAAATATTCGGTATTGTCATGTGGTCTGCCGCCATCACATCAGTAGTTGGCGCAGCTTATACATCCGTTTCATTTATCAGAACATTTAATAAAGGTTTAGAAAAAAACCATAAATGGATTACGATCGGTTTTATTATCATTTCGACCGTCTCATTTATTTTAATCGGACAGCCTGTTAAAGTGCTCATTCTTGTTGGGGCATTAAATGGTCTTATTCTTCCGATTGCTCTTGGTACACTTCTCATTGCCGCATATAAAAAGAGCATCGTTGGTGATTATAAACACCCATTATGGCTGACAATTTCAGGAATACTTGTTGTCGTTGTTATGGCATTAATGGGCGGATATACCATTATTAAGTCGATTCCACAGCTATTTTAATAAAGAGGCATTATTTTATAATAGGGGGATGATCGGTTATGAAAAATTTTGCTTCAATGCAACCATCTGATATACGTGAAATGATTCGACGTAATGAACTTGTAAGACCAACAGCCGGAATGGCGAGCGGATTTGCACAAGCTAATTTAGCGATTTTAAAGAAAGAGGATGCATTTGATTTTCTTCTTTTTGCACAGCGCAATCCGAAGTCTTGCCCGATTCTTGATGTGACAGAGCCTGGTTCACCTATTCCTCAAATGATGGCACCTAATGGTGATATTCGGACAGATATTCCAAAGTACCGAATTTATAAACATGGCGAGCTCACAGAAGAAGTGACCGACATCACGAGCTATTGGGAAGATGATATGGTTGGTTTTCTCATTGGATGCAGTTTCACCTTTGAACATGCCCTCCTTAATAACGGTATCTCGGTACGTCATATTGAAGAAGATTGTAATGTCCCAATGTATATGACAAATATTCCGTGTGCCAAAGCAGGAAAGTTCCATGGGATGACAGTTGCCAGCATGCGCCCAATTCCTCAAAAAGATGTTGTGCGTGCTACACAAGTTACTTCACGTTTTCCAGCAGTACATGGAGCACCTATTCATATTGGAAATCCTGCAGCACTTGGAATTAAGGACATTGCCCGTCCTGATTTCGGCGATGCTGTTACGATTAAAGACGGTGAAGTTCCTGTATTTTGGGCATGCGGTGTCACTCCTCAAGCAGTTGCGATGGCAACAAAGCCTGCATTGATGATTACACATGCGCCAGGGCATATGTTTATTACCGATGTGCGTGATGAAAAGCTCGGTGTTATGTAAGGAACATTCACCTGTTAGATGATGAAAAAACATGGATAAAAGGATATGGATAAAAATATGAGTATTTCAGATACTGGGGAGAAAATGTAAAAACATAGACTAAATAACAGAAGGAATAGTTAATCAAAATATAGCCTAATTAACACACAAAAAGCTTGGATTAAAAAAATATAATCCAAGCTTTTTAAATGTATGAAATCATTAACTATCAAGTTTATTGGTACCGAGCCATTTTACGATTTCGGGATCCCTATGTGAAAAAACAAGCTCTCTTTCGTATTTTCTCCATAGCTTCTTGGCTTAATTCAAAATCGAAAATATTGAAGTTTTCGATGATTTTTTCCTTACAAACAGACTTTGGACTCGCAACAATTAACGATATTTGAAGGTCTTATTCCATTATCTGTCCAGTTTGTTGAATATATAGTTATACTGGTTATCTGGCTAGTCCAATGAGAATTCAACTTTTCATAAAATAGAGATTATACACGAAGTTAATGTTGGTAATTAAAGATAGAAATCCGCCACATCTTGTAATACTTTACAAACTATAATAGAGTTTTATTTTTCATAAAGAAATAGAATTGCGCCTGTTAGTTCAACAAGTACTTTTTCCTACAACAAAGAAAGAGCTTTCTTCACCTTGTTTGTTAATTCATTGAAAAATTCTTGCGGGGATACTAAGCAAGTAATTAATAAAAGGATGAATAAATTTAAAGTGAATATAGTTCATTTTAAATTTTAGTGTACCAATAAGAAGCCTAACCTTCCCCTCCCTGAGGTCTTTCTAAAGTTATTTTTATAGTATCTCAGAAGTTGATCTTTGATTATCAACCATTACCCTTATATCTCCTACAGTATCAATGTTAAGTTTCTCCTCCTTTAAAGTTTCATTAACTTGTATATGTTCTTCAATTTTTTTCTTATAAATTTCAACATCCTCAAAGATTATTGGGTGTTTCGTTACCTCAATACGCTCTTCACTTAGAGGAATACGTATCGTTTCATCTCTTGCATCCGTGGTACTTTCGGGATTTAATATCTTTTTCTCAATGATTAGTTCTTCATGGGTTACTGGAACCGAAATTTGCTTTTCTACGGTATAAGTTTTCTTATATACATTAACTTTTGCTGTTTCAATAATTTTTTTACTTACCTGAAGTTCTTCCTTATGTAATTTAAGTGTTATTTCCTCGTGATGATCTTGAGTTGAATTCTGCTCATTATGCAACTTTAATGTCCCCCCAAAAAAATGGTTAAAACACCTTTTCATTAAGTAATGAAAAGGTGTTATTGTTTTTATCTTTTATTTATATCTTCAAAGCCTGAACCATCTGTAATAATATCTACACTTCCAGTTGTATTAACATGTGCCTCTTCGTATTTAAGAGTTTCTTGTACTTGCTGAGTTTCCTGAACTTGACGTTTAGAGGCGGAAATCTCCTCAGTAGTTACCGTGTACTTGTTTACCTCAACTTGTTCTTGGGTAACAGGAATATGAATAGTCTCCTCAGAGCTGATGGATTCATCACTTCGCTCATTATTAATCGGAGTTCTCTTAATAACAACTTCCTCATGCATTACAGGAACCTCAACGGATTTTTGTTCTTCAACAACATCTTTAGATAGGACCACTTCTCCTGCATCGACATTATTTTTTTTAATATCTAACTCTTCTTTATGAAGCTGTAATGTACCGCTTGCTTGATTATCTTGAATTTTTGTTTCAGTATCATTTTCTTGATTTCTCGATTTGTCATCACCAAATAAACCTAAAAAGTCGCCCATAAAAATCCCCCTCACAAGTTGAATTAATCTAGCATTTTTATAATGTACTCTTGAGGGATATTTATTCTTTAAAAAATAAGTTAAAGAATTTTTTTGGATAATAAAATAATAAATTGAGCATTTTATTAAAGGGATTTTTAAGTTTGAAAATTTGAGTCAAATACGATATTAAAAAGGGAAATAGAATTTTATTCCTCTTATTGAACTAAGCACCAATTAGTTTAAGTGTAATAATTCACAATCTTTCTTCTGATTAAGAAAAAAGACGACCTCCATCTTGAAGAATCGCCCTAGCTAGAAGTAACAAAATTTCACATCTTCCATCCCATAAAATCTTTTGCGGTGATAGGTCTGATAACTTTACATGGACACCTGCGGCAATAACATTTGCAGGTATGTCTTTTCACAACACTTCCAGCACCAATGATTGTTTTATCACCAAGAGTTACTCTTGGAACAATTGTTACTGAACCACATATCCATACATTTTCCCCAATAGTAATAGGCAAATGAACGCTCATAGCCTACTTTACGCTCTTCTGCTTTTGCGTGATTTGATGTATACAAACTAACATTTGGACCAATAAACACATTATTACCAATAGTAACTTTCGTACAATCCAGAATGGTACAATTTGTATTTGCATGGTATTATCATCAATTCGCAGTTAAACGGTGATTCGATCCATGCATTTTCTCCTATCGAATAAAATAACTTATGAATAATTTAGTTTCTTCATCTCTTTTTGATGGTTTTGTGTTATTAAATTCAAACAATAGATCCTTTGCTCTCTCTTTCTTCAGTTAACTCTTTGTCCTATCTTACCGAGTACTCTTGATTTAACATTTTATCTATTTCAGTCATAGTATTTTCTCCCTTAACTGATTTTAGTTTACTCCTTACCAAGGATTACATTATTCTTAATCTGAATAATATTTTCTCTGGAACTAGCTGACTCTAATCGGCTTTTTATTCGTATGAGGTTCGTTATACTTTGATGCAGGCTTTTTATTCAGCGCTAATAAAAATATCATTCCAATAATACATGCGGTACCAATCCATTGAAACAATCCAAAGGGTTCTTTTAGCCAAATCACTGTGGTTAAAACAGCTGATAGTGGCTCAACGCTTCCTAAAAGGCTTGATTCTTTAGGTGAAAGACTTTGTAAGCTTTCTATATAAAACCAAAACGCAATCATGGTACCAAATATAATTACGAAAACTAGGTATAGATAAGCTTCTAAAGTTAAACTTTTAAAGTCCATTTGCCAAGGGGGATGGAAAAAACTTAAGGCAAAACCACCGATAATCATAGCCCAGCCAACAATAACAAGGGAATCGAATTGTTTCAATAACGGAACGGCATATAAAGTGTAAAATGCTAAGGCTAGGGCAGATAAAATCCCCCAAACTATTGAAGGTATAGGTACAGATAGTTGATATACGGAACCGTTTGTTAATAAGAAAAAAGAACCAATTAAAGCAAAGGAAACTGTTACTAAATCTCGTTGCGTGAGGACTGAATGCTTGCGCAAAATCAAATAAATAATAATCATGACAGGGGCTAAGTATTGTAAGAGAGTTGCGACAGCAGCATTCCCGTGATTAATGGATGACATATAAGTGTATTGGACTGCAAGCATTCCGATTATTCCAAAGATCATTAGTTGAAGCGCAGTCTTTCTATTTTTCCAAACACCAGTTATCTGGGAACTGTCTTTTCCACAATACTGAACTGATAAGAGTAAGAATCCAGCAATGAGTAAACGTATCGTTACAAGCCAATTTACATCGATTGCATATTGTTCAAACAGCTTTTTTGAAACTGCCCCACCAATGCCCCAACATATTGCTCCCGTTATAACTAGAAATAATCCCCTTCTTCTATTCATATTGTATTCCGCCTTTAAATATAAAAATAGTGTTATGATACTGTAATAATAGACGGATAAAACTTCAATTAATACTTAAATTGAATAAAAAAATATAAATATATTGAGGTGTTGTGATTATATGCAAATAAAGGATTTTATGATTGATCAAAGTTTGAAAGAGTTAACAGACCATCGTACTGTCGTGCTTCCAATGGCATGTTACGAAACAACGATCAACCAAAATATAAATGGATATATACCCCTTCATTGGCACGATGAAATTCAATTTGTTCTGGTTATTAGAGGTGCAGCTATCTTTCAAATAAATGAAGCAAAAACAGAAATTCGAGAAGGCAATGGACTTTTTATTAATAGTGGCTGCCTACACATGGCGGAAGATAAGGATCAAACCGACTGTATTTATATTTGTTTAAATGTCTCACCTCAATTTGTTTTATCACAAGAACTCTATACAACCTATGTATATCCGTATATTCAAGCGACGAACTTATCCTATTTATGTTTAGATCCAAAAGAGAGTTGGGCGCGAAACATCTTAGATTCCATTTTAAAAATTAATCAATTGATTCAAAAAAAGTCAGCATTCTATGAAATTGAGGTCTCCTTACAACTTAATCTAGTTTGGCAAAACTTAATCATTAATGGTTTTCATTTAGAGTATGAACAGACGAAAATATTAAAGAGCCATCGAATGAAGCAAATGCTAAATTGGATACACCTACACTACGCTGAAAAAATCATGTTAGACGATATTGCTCGAGCAGGTCAATTAAGCCGTTCCGAATGTTGTCGGTATTTTAAGCGGGTTTTAAAGAAATCACCGTTGAGTTATGTTATCGATTATCGAATACAACAAAGCCTAATCCTGCTGCAACAACCTGAATCTAATGTCACAGACATTGCCTATCAAGTAGGATTTAATAGTACGAGCTATTTTATTGATAAATTTCGAAAGTCGATGCACATGACACCATTAACTTATAAAAAAATAAAAATGGAAGATGACTAAATTAAAACATTTCCAATTGCGCTTAAAATAATAAGGCTATTCAATTCAAAAAGAATTAAATAGCCTTATTTAATCGTTTCTTATTCAACTTAATTGCTCCGTTTGTTCAATTAGAAAAAGGATTCCCCGCAGAAATCTCTTGTTAAACTCAAGCTACCCGTTCGTTCAAGAAAAGCATACCTTCCAGTAAAAAGCCAAATGGTACACTTTTGTGTGCAGTATTTTTCTTTTCTTAGCTGGTAATGCGTAAACCTGTTACAAGGTAGTTTACTTATACTCTACGACTTGGGGATTTTCCATTTTTTTACCTACAACTGTTTTCTGCTAAAATTTCGCACCTTTACCTAAGGTTATCAGCAAGGTTTAAACCTTGCTATTCATCTTCAGGTAGGTTTGTAATAAGCTTTGCCTTTATACGGATAACTAATTTAGCAACCATAAAAACCAATATTAATAACAGAGATATCCTTTCGAACAACAAATACCATGATCCTAGAAGCGATGCATATGGTTAAAAAAGGCAACTTGTTTTACAGGACAAGTTTGTCCAAAATCAAATGAAAAGTATTCATAAACTTTTTGAAATCGCGCTTAAAAAGAAAGTCAATTAGGTATCTATATGTCTTTTTAAAAGGCTGTTTTCGCAAACTTTGTTGCTATTTAACACGTATTAGGGAGAGGTTGATTGCAGCTCCAGGATGCTCGCTTCAATCAACCTTAAAAATTTCCCCTGAAAGAATTATTAAAAACCTTTTAGAAAAGAGCCTTTTTAAATAAATTCAATCTTTGTAACAGAACCAAAAATTTTAATGATTAAGGGACATAATTTATTTCTTGATTTTGTTATCCTTGTTTTTTACATGATTAAACACAACAGTTGAATCCCAGACATTCAGTCCAAAGTAGCCTTCCTTATAGGTTTGGTCGTTTGTATCAATGACAAGCTTGTCATCTAAATAAGCTTTAATGTTATCACCTGCCGTCACTACTTTAAGATGATAAATTTCATTTGCTTGCAGTTTAAGATTTCCATCATTGTTAAAGGATGCAATGTCATGGCCAACACCATTTACAAATTTGATTAATTTGACGACATTATTTTTTCCATCAACATTGACAGCATATGCGTTTTTCCCTTTTGAATCTGAGCGAAAAACCAATGCTCCTGCACCAACTAAATTTCCAACTGTATCCTTATTAGGATCATTCGGATGTGAGTCAGTATCAAGAATTTTTATATCTGCTTGGTATTTAAAATTGCTTCCTGCTTCATTTGATAAAATGAAGGCATCCCCATTGCTTTGTCCCTGTTTTCCAGCAATTGTATCTGCCCAGTTGCCATTTATCGTTTTCCAGCCATTTAAGGTTGATTGAAAGCCGCTTTTTTTCCAGATACTTTCTACTGGAAAGATATTCAGTGATTTCAATGCAACATTGCCGTCCTTACTATAAATCTTTACTCCGTTGCTTGTTGGACTTGGGAAGATTTGATCGGTAATAACCGTTTCTCCATTGTTTCCAAATACTTCTACAGCAGAACGATCGACAAAAATATGCATCTTAACAGTTCCATCTGACACAGGTAGAGGACCTTCATGCATGTTTACGACATTGTTGCCGTAATCAAAGCTATCAGAGTTCGTACGGTCAACAAATAATTTCTGGTTCGCAACGTCATAGCCTATTTTTGTAAACTCATCAGTAGAACCCTTGCGAACTTCAAAGCCAAATTCAGACGCAGTTGAGCTAGAGACATCAAATTCAGCAATCATTTCAAAGGTATCTCCTGAAAAATCATCTAGTAGATGACTTTCATTTGAAATCACTTTATTTTCAAATGATACTTTTTGGCTATTGTCACGGATCGAATCGATCGAAACCGGCGTTTGTTTTAAACGTAATCCTTCTTCTGTTTGAGTAAGCTCCATTTTACGAGGCAGGCTCATTGAACTTCTCCATGTTGACGTTGGTGTATTGTTGGCGTATTGCCAGTTACTCATCCATCCTAACCAATATTTTTCGCTATTCTCACCTTCAATTCCACTCCATTCGACTGCTGCGTAGAAATCAGCTCCATAATCTGTCCATAATACCTGATCAGTCGGATTCTCATTTTTGAACGTTTTTCCGTCAAAACTGCCGACAAAATACTGCATACCAGACCCGCCAGCTGGGGCTCCGTCATTTATACTTACTTGCAGCACCCACTTTGTTTTTGTTGGATCGCCATCAATTGGCAATTCAACTAAAGCAGGACATTCCCAGATGCCACCGTTGCTACCGTTTGTAGAAGGTATCCATTCTCCTGAAACAGCAGACCATTCTGTAATCGTTCCGCTTTGCTTAACTTCACCTTCCACAGGTTCTTTTGCAACATTGTCAACTTCTGCTGGCATAGAACCTTCATTATAAACATGAACATCATCAACATTTATATGGCCCCAGCCTCCTAAAGCTTGGTCAACCACTTTTATATAGAGCACTTCACCAATATAATCAGACGCATCCCATACGTATTTGTTATACTTTTCTTCATTAAATTTTGTATTCGCCTGACGAATTAATTCTTTGTTATCAGAGGCTCTCACCAATGAAACATAGCGGTTATTAATGTCGTTGCCACCGCCTAGTAAGAAATTAATTTCACCTGTTCCACCTAACTTAAAGTAAGAGGAATGCAGTTCACCTGTTGCATCGTCTCCATTATGAAGATCCGAAAATCCCCATAAATGATAGTTCCCTTCATGGCCAAATGGCCCTCCCCAATAGGATGCTGCTGTTGTCACATGGTCATTAGTAAATGCATTGCCACTTACTGCTCTCCAACCAGTTAAATCCCCTGTTTCGAAATCATGATTTATGAGTTCCTTCTCGTTTGTTACGATATTCTTATTCAATTGAACATCTTGAAAAATCGTTGAGGAATTCCAAGTGTTCAAGCCTACATAACCAGATGAAAACGCTGTGTCATTTATGTCATGTATGAGCTTATGATCTAGATATACTTTTATGTTTTCGCCGTACGTTCTAACTTTTAAATGGTAGGTCTGATCTGTATCAAGACTTACTGCTTTTTCAGTTATGACTGAAATCTTTCCATTTTCAATTTTCATTAGCTTCATCGTATCATTCAGCACATCAATATTTGCAAAATAACCATTCTTTGCATCAGCATCTGCTCGGAAAACGAGTGCTCCAGCACCATTTCCTCCTTTATCTCCAGAAATCGTGAGATCTGCTTCATAAATTAAGTTCTGAGACGTGTTGCCGCTCATGATAAAAGCGTCATCCGTGGAGCTCCCGCTTTTCCCATCCAACGTATCTTCCCATGAGCCATTTACTACCTTCCATTTAGACAAGTTCGTCACAAAATTTGATTTATTTTCAAATTCTACTTTTCGAAAAGCAGCGGTAGAATTCCACGCTGACAAGCCGTAGTAACCGCTTTCAAAGGTTAGATCATTTGCTTCAATAACAGGTTGATCATTAACGGAAACTTTTATTTGATCTCCATCCATATCTACCTTTACATGATAAGTCCTTGAGGTTTCTAGAGTGAAAGGTTTCCGAGCAATTTCTTCCGTTACGCCCTCTTCATTTTTACTTAATGTGACAACATCATTTTTTGCATCTAGGTTGGCCACATATCCATTCTTTGCACTCTTGTCAGCATGAAAAACTAGGCCGCCAGCTCCTTCTCGCCCATTCTTTTCGTTAAGGGTGATATTGCCCTCATAGCTAAACGATCCGCCTGATTGTTCAGACATTGAATAAGAGATACGATCAAGACTATTTGCTTGGATCCCGCCATCTGGACCAAATTCACTAGCAAACTCCCAGTCTTTTAAATTAGGTGACGTATAAAACATGACCTTATTCTTTGCAGCTAATGACATCACCCACTGGCTTGAATCTTTATGCCAAAAAACCTTCGGATCACGCCAATCCGGTATTGGCGGATTAGGCATAACGGGATTACCTTCATATTTTTCCCACGTTCTTCCTTTATCAAGACTGTATGCAAGACTTTGGACTTGGCCTTTTTCCCCCGAATGAGTAAAAATGGCAACCATCGCTTCCTTTCCAAATCCTGCTGTATTGTTCCAATCGATTACAGCACTTCCTGAGAAAATATCACCGTTTTCATCAGGTGATAAGGCAATCGGCAAATGCTCCCAATGAACAAGGTCTTCACTTACAGCATGCCCCCAATGCATCGGTCCCCATGTCGTTCCATATGGATGATGCTGATAAAATAAATGATATTCACCTTCATAATAAACCATGCCATTTGGGTCATTCATCCAGTTTGCTTCAGGGGAAAAATGAAATTGATTACGAAAAGTTTCATTGTAATACTCAGAATCTTCCGCGAAAACAGAGGTTAATGGAAAGCTAAGGACAATGAAGCAGATTAGAAATATAGAAATCTCCTTTTTAATCATGGACATTTTAAGAAAAACCCCTTTACATTTAATCACAAGGGAAATTTATGCTGCACTGCTTCCTCTTAAACGATCCAATAAAACGGCTGCGACAATCACACCGCCTTTAACAACTAACTGCCAATAATAATTCACATCCATAAGAGTCAAACCATTGCTAATCACACCCATGATTAAAACACCGATGATCGTTCCTTGTATTCTGCCCTTTCCTCCAGTCAAGCTAGTTCCACCTAAAATAACCGCAGCAATCGCATCTAATTCATACATTTGTCCTGCAGTTGGCTGGCCGGAATACAATCTTCCTGCTAATACGACGCCGCCTAAACCAGCTAACAAGCCGCTGATGGAATAAACGTTTATTAATGTTTTTTCAACCTTTATGCCTGTTAATCGTGCAGCTTCTTCGTTTCCGCCGATAGCATAAATATGGCGTCCAAACATTGTATACTTAAGGACAAAAAACATTACGCCATATACCAAAAGCATGATATAGATCGGGGTAGGCACTCCAAAAATAGCTCCGCCGCCAATGAATTTAAAGGTTTCATTTTGCAAAACAATTGGATAGCCGCCACTTATGACATAAGCAAGACCGCGAACATATGTAAAGCTTCCTAATGTCACGATAAATGATGGCAATTTCGTTTTTGCTGTAAAAAAGCCATTTATAAGACCTACTGCATAACCTACTGCTGCACCTGATAACATCGCAAGTATTGGGTTAACTCCTGCAGCAGAAACCATAACTGAGATAACGCCAGATAGAGCAACTGTAGAACCAACTGATAAATCAATTCCACCTGTTAAAATAACAATTGTCATTCCTACAGCTAATATCGCAATAATGGAAACCTGCTTTAATACATTTAACATATTGGCAGTATCCAAAAAGTTAGGTGCTGTAAATGAAAGGACAACACATAATAGTAATAGAATCATAATCATCCCTAAACGATTCCATAGTCCATGAAGGATATTTCCTACTTGCAGGCTTTGTGGTGGTGAAGCTGATTGAATATTTCCCTTCATTTTTCTCTACTCCCCTCTAGTAGCTAAATACATAATTTTTTCTTGTGTCGCTTCTTCTCTCGAAAGTTCCCCCGTTAATCTTCCTTCGCACATGACAAGGATTCGATCACTGATTCCTAGTACTTCCGGCAGCTCAGATGAAATCACCAATACGGCTAAGCCTTCATCAGCAAGCTTTGAGACAATTTTGTGTATTTCAGTTTTTGCCCCAATATCAACGCCCCGAGTTGGTTCATCAAGTAGTAAAACCTTAGGTGCAATGGACAACCATTTAGCAATGACTACTTTTTGTTGATTGCCTCCGCTCAAGTTTGAGACCTGCTGTTCTGGAGAGGCAATTTTTATATTTAAGTCTTTTATAAACTGGTCGGCACTTGCATTAACCTGTTTCCAACGAACAATTCCTGACTTAGAATGCTTTTTTAATTCTGCCATTAAAAGATTCTCTTTTACTGACATTGATAAAAATAATCCTTGTTCCTTCCGACTTTCAGGCACATGGGCAATTCCATTTGCAATCGCATCGATTGGTGATTTTATATTAACAGTCTTGCCATCTACGAATATTTCCCCGCTTTTCAGCTCAGATGCACCAAATAGAGCCCTAACAAGCTCTGTTCGACCTGCACCTACAAGTCCTGCTAAACCAACAATTTCACCTGGGTAGATTTTAAACGAAACTTCTTTTACAATGGTATGATCCGAAACATTTTTCAGCTCTAGAACAGGGGCAGCCCCAGATGATACTGTTTTCTCAGATGCTTTCGTACGATTAAATAAATCTTTTAAATCACGACCTACCATTAGCTTTACAAGGTGGTCGGGATTTGTCTCTTCAATCGGACCGCTTGCAATCCATTCGCCATCGCGTAATACTGTGAAGCGATTCGAAATCTTAAAGATTTCATCCATCCTATGAGAAATATAAACGATCGCAACTCCTTGTTTTTTTAAATCACCAATAATTTGAAACAGCTTTGTAATCTCTTTATCTGTTAGCGAGGCTGTAGGTTCATCCATGATCAGAACCTCTGCCTTAAAGGATAATGCTCGTGCGATCTCGACCATTTGTTGTTGGGCGACACTCAAGGTTGAAACGAGTTGACGGGGATTTAGATTAGATCCCATAGAATCGAGCACTTTTTGCGCACGTTCATGGACATCGTCCCATTTGACCATTCCTAGTCGATTTCTTGGAAAAGTTGAACCCATTAAAATATTTTCACTGATTGTAAGATTAGGAGAGAGGTTTAACTCCTGGTGGATAACACTGATCCCTCTGTTCCTTGCATCAACAGGATCCTTCCATGCTATAGGTTGATCTTTAAAATAGATGGTCCCGCCATCTTGATCAGGAGTATGGATCCCTGCAAGAATTTTCATAAAAGTGGATTTCCCGGCACCGTTCTCTCCCATTAATGCGTGTACTTCACCTGGATAAAGCTCAATTCTCACATTGTTTAATACCTTTACACCTGAGAATGTTTTGCTGATCCCTTCCATATTCAGCACCGGCATTTTTATTGTGTGCTGTTTTTTTATTAACATCTCTTTAATAGCCATACTCTAATCCCACCCCTTATTTATCCCATTCTTAACGGGCAGTAAGAAACTCAATTCACTATTCATAAAGAAGTAATGAAGTTTGATTAAGGTTAACTGCCCGTAAAGATCCGATAAGTTTCGCTAACCATCAGTGGGGGATGAAGAAAACCCCCACTGATGGAAGTCTCACTTTATCCCATTCTTAACGGGCAATAAGAAACCCAATTCAATATTCATAAAGAAGTAATGAAGTTTAATTAAGGTTAACAGCCCGTAAAGATCCGATAAGTTTCGCTGCCATTCAGTAGGGGATAAAAATAACCCCACTAAAATGAAGTCTCACTTTATTTGAAAGAGGCTGAGTAAGGAATGGTCCATATCAGCCTTATTTTTCAAAGAGGTTTACCAACCCTTGTATGAATCTAAAGTATCTTGAGTGACAAGATCAACAGGTACTTTGATAAGCTCTTCGACATCTTCGCCATTTTTTACTTTCATTCCAATTTCAACTGCTTTTTTCACCATTTCGCTAGGTGATTGAGCTGAAGTTGCCATAATAGAGCTTCCTTCTTTCGCCATTGCTTCTGTTACTTCAGGAGCACCATCGACACCAACTATGAAAAACTCATCCTTCCGTCCAGCTTGCTCTTGAGCAATTTCCACTCCAATTGCTTCAGGGTCATTGATTGCAAATACAGCGTCAATTGATCCCGCTGGATTCGCTTGTAAAACACTTTCCATAACGGATAATGCTTTTTCACGGTTTCCTTCACCATTTTGCTTCGCTACTACTTTAATTCCAGACTCTTTGATCACATCCTCAAAGCCTTTAATACGATCTGTAACAGCTGAAACTGGAGGTCCATCAATAATGACAATGTTTCCTTTTCCATTTAATTGTTCAACCACATATTCACCAGCAAGCTGACCTGCTTGGTAGTTATCAGAAGTAACCGTTGCATCAACACCGCCCTCAGCATTCGTATCAACTGCGATTACTGGAATACCTGCCTCCTTTGCTTGTAGCACAGCTGCCGCAATTCCCTTGGTATCAACAGCATTTAATAAAATCACATCTACCTTTTTGGTAATAAAGTTTTCAATTTGGGAGGTTTGTTTTGCAAGATCATATTCAGCGCTTTCTACAAGAACCTCTGCACCTAGTTCCTTCCCTGCTTCTTCAGCACCTTTTCCCATTGCAACAAAAAATGGATTTGCCAAAGTACCTACAGTTAATCCAATTTTTAACTTATCGTCGCTGTTTCCCTGCCCAGTGCTGTCATTTGAAGATTCACTTGCACTGCTGCATCCAGACATTAGAACAATAACAGACATTAAAACTAGCACTAATAATTTTTTCATTGTGAGCCCCCTAGAAATTAATAAAAACGAATTTCATTTTTCAATAGAAGTTCTTATATTGAGGATCTTCAGTGACAACGCTTACAAATCCGTTAGTATATCACCCCCCTTAAGACATGTAACGATCATTTCATTTTTCTTTATAAATGTTCTTGAATGATTTTTGTATATATCGATGATGGAAATTCAATATTTGTTGCTTAGTTCAAGGTTGTAATAAATAAATGATTTTTTTTGATTGATTCAACAGTTAAATTCACTTGTTTTTGACTATTTCTGATTGATTATGATTATATTATGCCTTCCAACCAATGTCAATATATTGTAAAAATTCTGAAAATTATATTAGAAATGTTTAATATTAGCTTCGTTTCCTTTTGCAACGAATCCTCAACATGAGTATTATTAAGAGTTTTTGAATGAATAATGGAAGATTTTTAGTATTTAGCACATTCTTTCCAATTCAAAAAACATTTTACTGAAGTATTTATTTTGTTAAAAATAAATGTAAAAGTTGAAAATTTTATTTGAGATGTTGCATATTCAAGGCAAAATAAAAAGAGCTTTAAACCCCTTGTCTATTTAGTAGACATCTGAGTCAGCTCCAATTAAAGTTATTTTATGTAGAAAAAATAAGAGTTTATTAAAAACCTACACAGTAAATTTCAGTTTTCTCCTTATACTTCTCCATACTTATCGAATCTTCTTCATTTGTAATGATTTTAGCTTGATGTAGATCTGCAAATTTAGAAAATGAGACTTCTCCAAATTTAGTATGATCTGCTAGTACAAAAGATTCACGCGTGAGATAGATAGCTTTTGCTTTCAGTTGTGCTTCTTCAGGGTCTGGAGTAGTAAAACCTAGTTCATGGTGGATTGCATTTGTTCCTATAAAGCATTTATCAAATCGATAATTTTGAATGCTGTCGTATGCATTACCGCCAATCATAGCTTTTGTTACTTTTTTTACAAATCCTCCGATTATATATGTCTTTATATCTTTTTCAAGTAATGCATCTAAATGGTCAATCCCATTTGTAACCACAACAATGTTCTCTTGTTCTAAATACTGTATCATTTGATAGGTTGTTGTACCTGCATCAAGATATACACAGTCTCCATCTTCAATTAGTTGGGCAGCATATTTTGCTAGCATGTTTTTTTCTTTAAGATTCTGAGTTGATTTTTTAATCATGCTTAGTTCTTCACGTTTTCTTTGTAACAGTGAAGCACCGCCATGTACACGTTTTACATAGTTCTCCTTTTCTAGTTGATCCAAATCTCGTCGCAATGTAGATTCCGAACTTTTTGTTAACTCTACTAGTTCATGAACCTTAACATGCTCTTTTTCCTTTAAATAATCTAATATCAAACGATGACGCTCAGATATAAGCAAAATACCTCCCCCTAACTATCAATAGTAAAATGTAAAAATTCTTATATAACTAATTTCTTTACTTTAACAACATGTTTTCAACGAGTATAACATATCGTATCTTTTGTTGATTGACAAAGTCACATTCTAAGCATTGGTATGTATGTAAATTTACTTCTTCAATATAAAGAGGATCTATCAAAGTTAGAGGCTGAAATAGACTCTCTCTCTAGTAGTATTGAAGAATACTTGATCAATCAATCTATCCCCTGGAATCGGACGATTCAATCACCCTTCTTACATAGGATTTTTGCCTTACTAAAAAGCAGAACTACTTTCCAAGATATTGAGAATAAAGGTTATTTGGTATGCACTTTTTAGTATATCACGTTGTATTTTTATTTTTCATTGAAAAATGTTGACAAACTATTAGCTGGTTTAGTTCAAGAAGATACTTTGACTAGCTTTTTTAATAATTAGTTTTTAGCATCTCTAGTAAAGTTGTTATATTAATAGCCCTAACAATTGGAACTTACTAAATTGTTTCTGCTAGTCTCCAAAATTTTAGCAGTTGTAATACAGGGGAAGTAGGATTTTTATCTACTATTATCATAGGCGGGGATTGGAAATGCCAAGTCAGTCAAGACTTTTGGAAAAAGTACTTGGCTAAATACAATTAGGCTGACGGTACGGACATAACCACGGCTTAACCGTTCCAGTTATGAAAAAGAGATGTGTCTCGGTTCACACATAATTCCTTCCTTACCTCCCAAAAAACCATCAATATTTACTACTGCTGTATTTTCATCAGTTGTAAATATTGATGGTTTTTATTCTATCGTTTTCTATTCTAGTAAGCCACTTATCAATAAAATATTCCAAGTCAATCGATTTAGCCTTACATCCTAACCATTCATTTTTAGCAAAGAATTCTGCGAATTCTTTTTTAGGATAAAAGGGAATAAGAATAAAAAAACCAGCAGATGTAATGCTGGTATAATGTGTTTTATTTATTATTATTTAATGCTTTCTAATGCTTGCTTAACGTTTGCAAAAGTAGTAAATTCGGACATATTAATTCCGCTTTTGACAACGGTTTTTGCTAATTCAGGGCGTAGACCTGTTGTTAGGGTTTGTAATCCTAACAAATTGAACATTTGTCCTATTTGATGAAGATGATGTGCTATATCTGTATCAATTTTCAATATACCTGAGAAGTCGGCAATCACATAGTTTATCCGTAGTTCAGCAACTTTTGGAACGACTTTTTCCATTATGTAATTCGCCCTATATGAATCGATAATGCCAATCAAGGGGAGAACCGCAATACCTTCTTTAATTAATACAATAGGTGCTGAAAGCTCAGCTAGTTCTCTTTGCGTCTCCACTTTATATTCGTCGGATAGGCGTTCGAAAGCAAAAACAGTTTCATTGAGGCTAATGTCCAACATATTGTTTATCCGCTTAATAATGAAAGAATGATCTTTTAATGAAAGCCCAAACTCAATGCTAATATTCGTAATTATGTCAGTAAAAACGTCCCTTGTTGGTGGATAACGAACAATGATCTCTGAAATTTTCCCTTCTGGAGATACCTGTCTAGCTGCGTTCTTCTTACTCCATTCAATGAGTGTTCGTGGTACTCCCTCTTCCTCGACAAAAAGAGAATCACCTAAAAAATTAATAAATGCAATATACATTTCTATTGCTTGTTCTTTTTCCCACTGAGGAATTTCTAATTTTATACTATGCAGAACACCGTCAACGATTTCTTCAGCTAGAGATTTTGCATTAGCTTTTAAGTGGTTTGAAACATTAAAAACCAAGGTCATATTAGGACAACACCTTCTTTTAAACTAATTAACTCTTATATTAATAATAATCATTTACGTTATTGAATGGAAGTAAAAAAACAGGGATGGTGGTTCAGACAATTTACTAAAATAGAGTCATCTAAATATTGGTATCCTAACTAGATCATCTAACATTCAAAATTTATTTTTTTCTAATTTATTTTTCTTTTATTTTCATCATTGAAATACGAATTTCATTAATCTCACTATCAGTTAGTCCATTAAACAATTGATTTATTTGTTCATCTGACTGAATATTAATTTCACCTAGCAGCTCCTCTCCTTTTTTGTTAAAAAGAAAAAGTTTTTACTACTGTCTATTGTTGAGCTTATTTTCTCTATTAATTTTTCCCTCTTTAATTTACGTAAAATTCTGCTCATATAGCATCTATCAATAATTAAGTTCTTTAACGAGATTATTCGCAACACACTCAGTAATCTCGCTTATTTCAAATAATATTCTTGCTTCGGTTAAAGAATAATCTGTATCTAGAATTTGGTTATTAAATAAACTAAGTACCTTTGTATAAAATTAATTGAATTGTCTGATATCATAAATAATTTCTTTATCTATACTTTCTCCTTTAGTTGACTTAATCCACTTTTGAAATTACTATACCAGTATCTCTTAAATGTAGACTAAGTCAACATTTAAGAGATGCCATTTTCAAAAATCTTCCGCAATCTTTATTAAGACCTAATTGAAGGAGATCGTATATGATTATTCGCGAAATTAAAAAAGAAGACAATGCAAGAGTAAAAAAAATAATACAAGATTCATTAAAATCCCTAGGATTAGCGATTCCTGGAACAGCTTATTTTGATCCTCAACTTAACGACCTTCACCAATATTATAATAATTTAAAACATGCGAATTATTGGGTAGTAGAAATGGACGGAGAAGTTGTTGGCGGAATTGGTATAGCACCGTTTAACGAACATGATAAAGTTTGCGAATTGCAAAAGCTATACTTAAATACAAAAACACAAGGTTTAGGATTAGGTAAGAAGCTAATGGAAACAGCTTTGTCATTTGCCTCTAAACATTATGCAAAGTGCTACTTAGAAACAAAGCATGAATTAAAAAATGCATGTATATTATATGAAAAATTTGGTTTTACACTTTTACATGAACCACTATCAGGTTCTGACCATTCTGCTATGGATGCGTGGTATTTAAAAGATTTGAATTAACCATAAGAAGTCCATTAAATAAATTATAATTAGAAATAAATATATAGAAAAAACGCCGATTTCCTAATGTGGAGCTTGGCATTTTTCTAACTTTGTGAAGGATACCGTTAGCTCAACAAGCAAGGAGTCAATCTACGAAAAAAAGACCCAAAAAGCGAAAGCACCGATTACAACTGGAAAAAGTGATAACAGTATAAGAATTATTTTTGCAATAATGTAGGATTTACTTGCTAAATGTCCAGCACACGCAATACTTTCATTGTCGTTTTCAATTACAAAATGATTAGCTCTTCCAGTTTCATATCATTTATTATAGGTGTTCTCAACTTCCTTAATAAAATCTTCTCTAAAAATGTCTTCCATCCAGCTTCTTTAAACATTTTTAGTTTGAGTAATGTAATTACAGGAATATCTAATAAAGTTGCAGCTCGTATCAATTTACTCTCCCCCGCATTAAGTTATAAACATTAAAACTTCCTTGCCTCCCAAAAAACCCTTATTAAACTCACCTGCACCGATATTCTAACAAGAAAAGCTGCCCTGGTAAGGCAGCTGGATCTTCAATTATTGCTACCCTTTTGTATAGTACAATGTTTCACAATTTTCGTCTTTATTTCAATTTGATGAATTAGCTACACTAGCCTTTACTTCGTTTGAAGAATCATTTGCTTGCTTCTTCCAGAACAATGTAATAACTATTCCCAGAGATAGTATCACAGTCGCAAAGTAGTAAGGGTAGTTAATATCTATATCAAATAATATCCCCCCTAGAATTGGTCCACTAATGTTCGCTAAACTTGTAAACATAGAGTTCATTCCACCAACGAAACCTTGTTCGTTCCCGGCGATACTTGAAAGGTATGAAGTAACTGCTGGTCGGAATAAATCGAATCCTACAAAAACAATAAATGTAACAAGTAAAATAGAGAAATATGAATGAACAACAGTCATTAAAAAGACAAGTAAGGCTGATACTATTAGGCTATATCGAATCAGTTTAATTTCACCCCAAATTCGAGTAAGCCTATCAAATAATAGAACTTGTGAAACTGCACCAAAAATTGCACCACCTGTGATAACAATGGCTATATCGAATGGTTTAAATTGAAATTTATGGTCCACAAATAGACTAAAGAACGATTCAAAAGCAGCTAAACCAAATGAGGCAATAAAAATTAAAATAAACGCAAGGAAATATTTTGGAGCAATAATACGTTTGAAGCCAATCTTACCATCTGAGCCTTGTTCATTAATTTCTTCTTTACGATTCGGCTCAGATAATAAAATAATAGAAAGTATAGCCGCAATTGTACCAAGTGCTCCTGCAAAGAAGAATGGTATACGTGTTCCAAATCCCGCTAAGAATCCACCAATACCTGGACCAATAATAAATCCTGTACTAATGGCAGCTGACATATAACCCAGTGCTTTCGGGCGAGTATCCAAATTTGTTATATCAGCAATAAAAGCTGTCACAGCAGGCATAATGAACGCAGCACTAATTCCACCTAAAATACGAGAAATAAATAGCATTTCGATTTCTCTGCCGATCCCAAATAAAAATTCTGAGATGCCGAAAATAAATAAGCCAATTACAATCATAATTTTTCTACCCCATTTATCTACCGCTTTCCCTGCAAATGGTGAAACAATCAATTGAGCAATTGCAAACGCCGCTGTTAAATAACCAACTGTTGTTCCAGTAATGCCTAATTCATTCATCAGCGTAGGTAAGACGGGTATTACAAGACCAATTCCCAAAAAGGCTATAAATAAATTCATTAATAATAATCCTAAGGTGACTTTATGAGTCTTCATCTTTTACATTCTCCTTATCAAAACTAATTACCGTAAACTAACTTATATTGTTTTCATTTGTTTACAATTTCCATCCTAGTGTATATAGTAACTATATAGTCAAGGGTGGAGTTGTAAAAAATGGATAAAAAAAATGGAAAATATTTAACTACAGGGGAATTCGCGAAGCTTTGTAAAGTCAACAAACAGACACTCTTTTACTACGATCAAATTGGGCTTTTGTCTCCTGTATTGAAAAATGAAAAAGGTTACCGATATTATTCAATTCGCCAGATAGAGCTATTCTTTGTTATTGATTTATTAAAATATCTTGGTATGTCGCTAAACGATATTCAACAATATACGCAAAATAGATCTCCTGAAAATTTTTTGGCTTTAATGTATCAAAAAAAAGTTGAGATTGTGAAAAAACGTCAGGAGATTGAAATGAAGGAAAAAATTATCGAGACAAAAATAGCATTAATGGAAGAAGCGTCACACCTTGATTTACATCAAGTTACGGTTGAACAATTACCAGAAGCAACACTTTATTTAAGTAGAAATATTGAAAATATAACCGATGAAGAATTTGTAGAGGTCGTTTCAGATTTTATTAATGAATTAAATGTATTACAACTTGATACAGGATATCCAATAGGTGTTATAACGAAACGGGAGCATGTATTAAAGGGAGAATTTACTAATTATAGCTATTTATATATTGAGCAACCAAATCCAAAGAAAGGATATCCTTATTTTAAAAGTGTTAAGGGTGATTTTCTCAGTGGTTATCATATAGGGGATGAGAAAACAATACAAAAAACATATAAGCGACTTTTTTCAGAGATGGATCGTTTAAATTTAGCCTTAGGTGATTATGTTTTTGAAGAGTATATTTATGATACAGTTGTCATGAATCATAAGGAACATTACGTCACCAAAATTATGATACAAGTCGATCAAATAGAGAGTTAATTCTTTAATAATTCTTGTATAGAAGAGCTTGGGAAAATTTAAACCAAGCTTTTTTTATTTTGACATTAAGCAACACTTGTTAAACTAACCTGCACCGTAGCAAATAAGAAAAAAAGCTGCCAAAGCAGCATTCCTCAATTAAACTCAAGCTCCCATTAGCTCATCACTCGTGAATTATTTCTTGTTCTTGTTCATAAAGTACTCAACAAAAGCGATTCCAAAAGAGATTGAACTAGTCGTAAGTAATGTTCGGACTATCTCGTGAAGATTCAAATCGGAGGGGATCATAATTGCTTTCAAAATTAAATTACTGACTGTAAAAACTGCAAAGTATAGTAAAAACTTTAGAATTGCTCGTTTTAAAATCATAAGACTACCTCATTTTTCTACATTTCCTCACTCACTTTTAATTAAACTTTATTAAACTAACCAGCCCATATAATTGAATAAGAAATTATTTCTTGCTAGCTATTGCTACCGTTACAATTTGATAAACTAGGTAAGAAAAGCCACTTAAACCCATAATTCCTATTAAAATTAATAAGGGTGCTTTTTCAACATACAGCATACTTACACTGAACATGATAAAACATAGTATGAAACCTACAATATTTAGCAGGATATTCTTATTATTCATTATTTAATACGCTCCATATGTATTTCCCTTTTAAATTCACAATCTGCCTGGTTGGATTAATATCACTTTCAATTTTAACATTAGTTTCCTTACTATTGGGTATAAATGGAATATCTTATTGAAATAAACTGTTCTTTACTTTAAGTAAACTTTCTCACAAACTCTATATTTTTTTAACATAAAATTATAATTACCCTTTAATGTACCTCAGAATCAACACCCTAATTCCCACATGGACAATAGCTGTTGTCATTATACGAATTAGGTTGTGATTTACTCAGCGATTTCTTATGTTAAAAATCAACAAAAGTTGCCATAAACATAAAAGAACAGACCAAATCAACTCTGAGATTTGGTCTGCAAATTGGTATGCTATTACATATGTTTATCCACGATATTTGAACTAGTTAGATAAAAATCTATGTCCTTTTATTTACGTATACGAATAGAACAACATTCTATCTAATTGCTTGATAAATTTCAAAATGATTCATCTTTCAAAATAGACTTATTCCCACGTTTCATTGACAGTCTATTAAACTATTTTCATATCTAATTTAACCATGTCAATTTTGGATATATCCAAAATTCTGCGAAATTTCGAATGCTGCATGTTTAACCTTTTCAACCAATTGGGGCAGTGCCTCTTGCTGGTAATTCACATCAAGTCCTGCAATACTAATACCCGCTATAACTTGACCATTATAATTAAAAATAGGTGCAGCAATTGCAGAAGAATAATTTTCAAGTTCTGAGTGACTGACGGTATATCCTGATCTTTGTGTTTCTTCAAGAAGAAGGCGTAGTCTCTCCTTATCTGTAATCGTACCAGACGCAATTGGCTTTAATTCAATTTGTTCTAAATATTGCTCCCTCTCATCATGCGGCAAAAAAGCAAGAATCACCCGAGAACATGCTCCGGCATAAAGCGGCGATCTTCGCCCTATTGCCGTGTAAAGTCTTACAGGCTGTTTTGTATCTAGTTTTTCAATATAAATGGCTTCTTTACCATCCTGAACAATAAGATTAACCGCTTCTCCAACCTCATGATGAAGCTTTTGCATAATTGGCAAAGCAATTTGCCGGATATCAAGTCTTTCCGCTACTAAGTGTCCAAATTGAAGAAATAATAATCCAAGCGAATACTTTCCATCTTTATCTTTATCAAGAAAACCCATTTCCTCTAGCGAAATAACCATTCGATAAACGGATGTTTTGGGGATACCTGAAAAAAGCACCATTTCATTAAAGCTCAACTTTGAATGTGTTAAGAAAAGATTAAGGATATCCATTGACCTTACGACCGTCTTATTTTTGCTTTGCATGGGCTACCCTCCTTTAGAGCTTGAATAAGTAAGTTCCGAATTTCGGTGTGTATATAATTATACTTCCATAAATAAAAAACACAATCATATCAAAAATTTATATTGTTTTAGGATTCGTTTTTTAGTTTTGGTTCAACTACTCTATTATCCGCTAAAGCTCAAAGCTTTGTTATTTTTTGTCTCTAAAAGACGTGATGTACAACAATAAACGATTAAATGCGATCATTAGCATGAACGTCCTTTTTACTTCCGGCTTTCCTTTTTCATTCCTTTTCAACCATGTAATCTTTGGTTATAATATAAGTAGAAAGTGACATATATTAAAAAAGACTGTTTGGTGCTCATACACCAAACAGCCATACAATAGCAGGTTCCCTTCAAGGGGATCAGCGTGTTAAGGTAAATAACTCACCCTATTGCACTCCAACGCTCAAGGGTGGTTATTTTTTGTCTCTAAAAGATATGAGGGACAACACCAAACTAGCAAATGCGATCATTAGCATGAACGTTTGAAATACTGTCATCATAAGCATCACCCCCAATCTTTTCGGGGTAATGCTGACCACCCTTGAGTTTACCTAACTACTGTAATACAATTATAGCACATCCATAGAACAAATGTTCTATCAAACGTTATCTATTAAAACATAATCATTTCTCTCACTTCACATACCGATATTCCATCAAACGATTTAAAATCGAGACTTCCTGCAGTAATTCCTCTCCTACATTTGTTTCTAAAACCTTTTTTCGCTCCAGCTCTTTATCCACCAATCTTTTTACAGATAAGACATCTGTTCCATTGAGGAGAACATCTTCTTTTGATTGAAAATGTTTATGGGCAACAAGCTGCATGCCGTAGGAATTGTATAATAACGTGTATCCAGCAATGCCTGTTGTGGATTGATATGCCTTTGAGAAGCCTCCATCGATGACAATCATTTTTCCATTTGCTTTGATTGGATTTTCTCCGTTAATTTCTTTTACTGGTGTATGGCCGTTTATGATATGGCCCTGGTCAGGGTCCAGGTCAAATTCTGCGAGGATTTTGCTGCACGTTTCCTCCTCTTCACGTAAATGGTAGTATGGGTTCTTTCTTTCTTTATGGGTTGCTTTATCCTTGATGAAATACCTTTCAAAGGTTGTCATTTCTCTTTTCCCAAAAAGTGATGAATATTGTCCTGTCCATAAATACCAAACCATATCTGTTGCTAGATCGTCCGTTTCTTCAGGATGTGCAAAAGCATGTCGTAAATAGTGTTCAAAAATATCAAGTAACTCACGGCCTGCATACGTTTTACTTTCAATCTCCATTTTTTCCATATTGCCTAGTTCATCTAAAGGAATACAGCCATGTATTAATAAGTTTCCGTTATATTTCAAATATAGACTGCCTTTTTTCATTAGAAAATTCATATGTCTGGCGAGCTTTTCCGAATGCTGGACAGAAAATAACAGCTTGTCCAGCACTTGTTCTTCTTCCTCTAATAATTGATCAGGCTGAAGTGTATTAACCGTCGCAAAGCATGTATTTTCCAGCGGATACGTATTCCCATGAAGCGTGATTTCGTTTTTGTCATAATCAACCTTCTCAAGCAGCAGCCTTTCTGACATATCAAAGGTCGGGCGTCTCTTTATAATCGGGCTTTCAAGCTTGAATTGAATCATTGCAATGGCTTGATGAATTTTCGTTATTTGTAATTGCTCTTCCTTAGATAGGTTTTCATCCCCTTGGGACTTTGGTCGAAAGACTGGATTGTCCTCATAATATCTCTCCGCAAGATTAAGAAGCGGTCTAAGATTGATTCCATACACATCTTCAATAATGTCCAAGTTGTTGTATCTGGCACAGATCCGAATAATATTGGCAAGACAAACCTTTGAACCGGCAAACGCGCCTATCCAAAGGACATCATGATTTCCCCACTGAATATCAACGGAATGATAATTAATGAGCGCTTCCATTATTTTATCAGGTTCGGGTCCGCGATCATAAATATCCCCTACGACATGAAGATGATCCACAACCAATCTCTGAGTCGTATAAGCAAGGCCTATAATGAGTTTATCAGCCTGACCGAGGGAAATAATTTGCTGGACAATACTTGAATAATAAGGTTCCCTATTTTGGAAATCTTCCGTTTTGTAAAGTAACTCTTCTATAATATAAACAAACTGATCAGGCAATGCTTTCCGTAATTTCGAGCGTGTATATTTGGAGGAGGCATAAGAAATGAGCTTAATCATACGCTCAATCATTTCTGTGTACCATCCGTTTAATTCTTTTTCATTATCAAAGCTATTTTTAATTAACTGGATTTTTTCTTCAGGATAATATACTAATGCAGCAAATTCATTTATTTCTTGTTCAGATAAAACCTCTTCGAAAAGGTCTTTTATTTTCTCTTTTACCTTCCCAGAGCCATTTCTTAACACATGCTGAAAGGCTTGATACTCCCCGTGTAAATCACTGACAAAATGCTCTGTCCCCTTTGGCAGATTAAGAATGGCTTCAAGATTAATAATCTCAGTGACTACTTTTTCTTCACTATCATATTTTTGAGCCAGTAAATCTAAGTATTTCGTGTTCAACATTTTGTATCCCCTTTCACAACTCTCTCTCTCTATTTTACAACAATTCGTTTTAAATGAAATACTATTATAAGAGAAAACTAAAATTGAAATGATTACGGTAATCTATTCGTTTAAAGAAGAAAAATTTAACTATTTTTTTAGTATATCAGATATTCAATATAATTCAAAAAGTTTGGTAAATTATAAATATTATAATTATTCGATGTATACTATTTTTCTGATGTAAGCCATAAAGTATTTTTCCTACGGATCTCCAAAAGGCGCCATCCTCACTTTCTTGTAAGAGAAAATAGCACCTACTTATACTGTTTATAAAAACAACCTGCTCAAACACGATTTATAAAACAACAATCTTTTAGAAAAGAATCTCACGAAACAATCCAGCAACTCTTATAGCCTGTCTTCCGACTCAGGCGACATCTAAATAACATTTCTATATTAGTTTTTAAATATCTATCTCAATTTGATATTTGTTTAATCTCAATATGAGATATATAATAAAAACAAGAAAAAGAAAGCGTTTACAAAGCGGTAACTGCTTCGTTACTTCTCATATATTAGGAGGATTTAAAATGAGTAAATTAGCCAGAGATTCTAAAGTGAAGGATTTATTAGACAAACAAAAATTCAGTGAAAAAGTTATTGCTGAGATGTCAGATCCACAGATTGAATATTACCACTGGCTCTATTTTGAAGATTCTGTTTACGATTATATGTAAGTAAAAAATTATATAATAATTATGAAGCCTTTGTACCTAGTACAAAGGCTTTTTTGTGTAACAAAAACAACGAATATTTATTTAAACCATCAAAGCAAAAGCCACAACTAATCACGTAAAAACAAGCATCTACTTTTTTGATAGCTTGCTTGTTTTTAGGTAAAACTTTCAAAATTGATATCAATGTCTTGATATTTGTCGTCATCAAGATAGTTTTCTTATTCAATTTCACGTATAAATTCATTAAACTGATCAATCTTAGACTCAACCTTCACTCCCGCATCTTCTTCAACATCCTTTTCTTATTCTCTCTTTTAAGACTTTTTCCTTATTTAGACATGGTTAAAATCGGAACTAATGTAATATAAATCTATTTTTATTGTGTGATAAAGTAGAATGGTAGCAAAATAAATCGAAGGATGTGATTTTTTGTTAAAGGTAATGTCGTTTGTTTTTTTTCTTTGTTTCATGTTTTTTATACCAAATTCAACCTTTGCTCAAGAAATTTTACACAATGGAAGTCAAGGACAAGAAGTTTATGAGTTACAAGAAAAATTAGAGAAAATGGGTTACTTTAACAGTCAACCAACAGGGTATTATGGTTCAATTACTGATGATGCTGTGAAAAAACTTCAACTAGATTCTGGACTGTTACCGGATGGAGTATTTGGATTCCAAACTCAGGCAAAATTAAATAATATTGACATGATGGCTAGGGTTGTACATGGAGAAGCTCGTGGAGAAACGTATGAAGGAAAAGTAGCTGTTGCTGCAGTCATTTTAAACCGAATGTCAACGCCAGGTTTTCCTAAAAATATTTATCAGGTTATTTTCCAAACAAATGCTTTTACAGCTGTACATGATGGTCAATATGATTTGACCCCAAATAGCTATGCTTATCAAGCTGTTATTGATGCATTAAAAGGTTGGGATCCTACTTATGGTTCTGTTTATTACTATAATCCGCTCCTGGCAACAGATGAATGGATTTTTACTAGGGATACAGTCATTAGAATAGGTAACCACTTATTTGCAAAGTAAAATTAATTTACATACATTATGTAATGATATTTTTATCGTTATATCACAATTTTCTATACCTTAAGGTATAGTTGAAAGGTCGGGCTGTTTATGCCGGACCTTTTTTGTTGCTTCTTGTAAGAAACTTTCAATAGTTAACAAAAATTTAACGAATTTTAAGAGCTTCATACAGTGTAAGAGCATATACTTTTGATGAAAAACGAACAATGTGTCATTGGGCTAATCCAAGGAATGTTTGACAAGAACAACATGACGTTTAATCCAGGATGGAATGAAGCCAAAAATCTCGAATCGTTTACAGACGTTCGAGAACTTCAAAAGCAGCTTAAAGAAAAAGGAATAAAAATACTGACTAAAAGCAAATGAATTATGTGAAGCACCTGCCCATTTAAACTTGAAGATCAAGATGGTAATCAGATTTATTAGATCAACATGAAATTAAAATGAATAACGAAAAAGGAACTTCTAACCATACTGGGTTAAACATAATATAATGTCCTTACTATTACGTCAATAACTGACCAGGCCTATACCAAACAAAAAGCACATCACTTATTTAATTGTGATGTGCTTTTGTTTGGTCAGATCGTTATTGTTTAAAACTCCTCATATGCAGCAGGATCTTGATTTTTCAGCCTGCCGTCAAAACGAGTTAGTCCAGAGATCATGTTCATTTCTGTTTCACTTAGGGTGAAGTCAAAGATTGAAATGTTTTCTAATTGTCGTACCGGTGATGCTGATTTTGGTATTGAAATCGCGCCTAGTTGATAATGCCAACGTAAGATCACTTGTGAAACCGACTTGTTGTGGTTGTTGGCAATTGATTGAATCGTGTCATTATGTAAGACTTCACTTGCTCTGGCTAATGGACTCCAAGATTCTGTCTTAATGTTATTCTCTTCATGCCATTTTCTTTGTTCAGCTTGATTGAAAAATGGATGTAATTCAATTTGGTTTGTGCTTGGTTTAACACCCGTTTCCTTTTCTAAGCGCTCAATATGTTCAGGTAAGAAATTACAAACACCAATTGAACGAATGAGCCCCCACTTTTTAGCGTCAATTAATGCTTGCCATGCTTCTACATATGTATCCTGTTTAGGATTAGGCCAATGAATTAAGTATAAATCATAATAATCCAGATTTGCGCGATATAAAGATTCTTGAATCGTTGTAACGGCTTTATCATATGCTTGATAGCGACCTGGCAATTTGGAGGTGATTCTTAATTTTTCTCTAGGAACGGAACTTCGTCGAACAGCCTCACCTACTGTTCCCTCGTTTTCATAATTATAAGCAGAATCGATGAGACGATAACCAATATCTATGGCATTTTGTATGGCGTTGCCCCCTTCATTTCCCTTAAGTAAATATGTGCCTAAACCGATCACCGGCAAAGTAAGCCCGTCATTAAGTGTCGTTTCTGGAACTAAATTATTCATAACAATCACTCCTTTCCCTATTAATGTAAGATTATCATAATTATGAATTGTTTTCATTTTTCAAACACTTTTATCGTCTACTTACTCACCTTATAACGAGAGATGTAGGTTGATAACCTTGGATGAATCTACATCTGACAATTTTTAGAATGAACGACAACAGCAGATTCGTAATCAAATGGAATCATTTTCTCGGAATGTAACAATACTGGTCTTTGATCATCCAGTATAAACTGTAATTTTTTTACAAATAATAACCAATACATTATACAAATAGGAGAAAAATAAATGAACTTATTTCTTGTTATCCTGGTTATCGCATTGTCTTTATGGAAGGGAGATTGGAAAAATTGGGAAAATTATTATCCAACAATGCTATACGTATCTTTGGCAACTTTCCTTTACGAGTTTATTTCACATAGTCATTACCATTTGTGGGAGATAAGAAAAGATTCGATTTTTAATCTTATGAATGTTCATTTTACACATAATCTCATCATAAACCCTTTCATTGCTTTTGTTTTTTTGTCTCATTATTCGAGTTGAATAAAGAAACAACTCATTTACTTACTAAAATGGATTCTTAGTTTTGTGGTATTAGAGTGGGTAGCTGAATGGTTAGGGGTTTTATCCTATCACAATGGATGGCATTTGGGATGGTCATTCTTATTTGTTATCATCATGTTTCCAATGATTAGGCTTCATCATGTCCATAAGCTTCGGGCATTAGTATTATCGGTCTTTTTTGCTGTGTTTTATTTGGCTGTTTTCGATTATATTTAGTTTAAGGCTTACTATTTCACTTTTATATCAAGATATCGGTACGAAACGTTCTTTCTATATCTGCATCGTGCATCGTACCATCACTCATCGTGCTTGGCAGATTTTTTCTAATATAATTTGGTTAATTAAAAAAGTTCTTCTCCATTTTGTTTTAAATAAAAAATCCACCCGAGTAACTCAGATGGATTTTTGTCGCTGCAAACATTTCAACCTGCAGCCCGGTACTGCCTTTGTGTAAGTTTTAATCGTCTCATTCAATGCAAGTGCTTCTTTAATTAGATAAGCGAAAGCTTCACTTTGAATATCTTCAAACTTTTTTATTCTAATGTGTCTCATTGTTTTTCCTGTACCTTGTAATAATTTGTTCGTATCCTTGTCTAGAAGTTCATTCCCTCTATGAAAACCAAGATTAACGTGTTTCTTGGATGCTTGAAGATAACATAACAATCCATGATAAGAGTAATTTGGCATAGACCATTTAAACTCTTCAATTAGTTTTGTTGAAGAATGAAGGATGATTTTTCTTAATTCACCAGTAATGATTTGTATATCCTCTGGTAAATCCATCATATATTTGTCTACCGCTTCAATCGTTCTACCTTTTTCATCCATAAATGATCACATCCCATATGATAATTGTAAAATAGTCTAGTATGTATCAACAAATACATGTCTTGCGCTTCATACTATACTATTCTTCACTTCTGCCTTCTTAATATAATCTGGCAAGTGGTACCTTACAAGCGGTATTTCCTACATCAACATGCACTTTTCCGATATATCTACCCACGTCCTCCTATACTAGATGGTAAATATTGTGTATTTCAAACTACTCATTTATAGTTATATGTAAGTAAATTATTTACCCGCATGTGAATAAAAAGGAGGAAATGATGAAACTAGGTGCATTTTCTGTAAGTTTAAATGTAAAAGACATTAACAAATCAAAGGTATTTTACGAAAACCTAGGATTTCAAGTTTTAGGTGGTGATATCACGCAAAATTGGCTTATTATGAAGAATGAAAATTGTATAATCGGGTTGTTCCAAGGTATGTTTGAAAGAAACATCCTGACTTTTAATCCTGGATGGAATGAAAATGGCGGAAATCTCGATTCGTTTACAGACATTCGAGACATTCAAAAACAGCTTAAAGCAAAAGGAATCAACATGTTGACTGAAGCAGATGAAGCAAGTGAAGGACCTGCACATTTTACAATTGAAGATCCAGACGGAAATCAAATTCTTGTCGATCAACATCGATGAAAAAGAGGAAATAACGGTACCTACATATGACTTTTAACAAACAATCGACATATGATAGATAACCGTAATGCGCCTTTCGCCCAATATAAGGTTAAAGCTAAATTGAGCGAAAAGCTTAATAGAGTTAATATACTTCAAAATGAAAAAAGGCACTTTTCTTATTAAAAAGTACCAGATTGTTGAAAAGTTAAGCTTTTTGATAGCTATTTAGTAGTAGCTACTAAATGGATCAGCCGAACTTACTTCATGAAAAAATTCTATTTGGCGTTCTCATCCGGTTGATGAATGCCAAAAACATTTCCTTCCGTATCAACAAAGTATCCCTGCCACGCCATTCCAGGCAGAGCATATTTTGGCATTGCGACCTGGCCACCGTACTTAAGAATTTTCGCTTCAGTAGAATCGTAATCTTCTACTCCCATTGTACAAGCATAGCCAATCAAAGCCTGGTTTGGTTCTGGAGGAGCACTTTGACGCTGCATCAAAGCTCCGTTAATTCCAGGCTCATTTGCATCACCAGTCACAGCACCACAATAAGGCATTCCAGCATAATCACTCCAATCTTCAAATGACCATCCAAATACCTCTCCATAAAACTTTTTAGCGCGTTCTATGTCATCAACATGTATTTCGAAATGAACTAATCTTCCCATAAAATTGCCTCCTACTTTTTCATACCTTTTTCATTCCCTTGCATCTTCCGTATGTATTTTCTACCTATGTACTCGTTCTCCTTCTTCATTATTGTAATAGACATGGAAATTTATTCAATTTCACGATCATTGCCTCATACCAAGATTTCATAAACAATGAACCGGGAACAATCTCATTTCTCCAAATAGCTTTTTAATGAATCCAAATCTTTCGCACAGGCTTTTTTAAAGGCTCCTGCCATCATTTTACCGAAAAATTTTGATAGGCCAGTAAGACCATTTATCTCCCCGATTAAATGAATCTCTGTCATATCATTTGTTGAAGCAAGGATGTATGTAAACACATATTCTCCTTTGCCCGTTGTTCCTTTCGTTCCATCACAGCGAAGTACAATTTTATCTGGTTCATTGAGCTCGACAACTTCAAAATGTTCAGAGGCCTCTTTTCCAAACATCTTCCTTGTTTCCTTCCACTGACTTCCCACTTGCAATGGACCATCATCCAATCGCTCTATTCGCACTAAGCCCTGCATCCAGCTCTTGGCAGATTCTAGATCCAGCAAACCTGTGTACGCTGTTTGTTTAGATACTTGGATGGTTTTATTCACTTCAAAACGAATACTCAAGCACATTTCCTCCTAAAAAACCTTGTATTTACAAAAAATCATTTCATTTTAAACCTTATGTGAACATAAGTTATAACTATAAGTTCAACATAAAATATCTTTAGACCAGCTTAAATGAATCTACCATTCCTTCTCATACGAAATAAAAAAAAGCAGAAATCCCTCTTCTCCTTTCTTCATCAACAAAACCACACCATGGAAACCCCTTTTCAATGTAGTGTAATGTATAAATACTTAAAAACTAAGCATGAAAAAATCCCTTCTTTCAATCAAAAAGAGTGATTTTAAGCATTTTAGTTGACTTAGGAAAAGTTTTTCGAGAAAACCTCACGATAATTTAAGTACAATTTTGCACATTCAATACAGCTGTAAGAGAAAATGAAATAGCAGTCTAAATAAAGATCGTTTACTTCATTGATTGCTTAAGGTTACCATAATCTTCTAATATTCATGTTCCTTTTCATTTTTTCATACAAACTATTTTTTAACCATAATAGTAATAGATACTTTTTGGAACCTATAATCATCAGAATCCAAAGTAAGTATTCTACTCTCATTAACGATCAAAAGTAGATTATTTAGAATTATATTTAATTTCCTCAACCATTTTTTGATGTCTGCTAGTAAGTCAAACCAAAGCTTTAACCCTTGTAGGAAGCTGAGTTAAGACTCATTTTTGTGTATTCTTCGACCTTATTAACGGACTTTTCACTTTTACTAGCTTTCAAATAATTTATAATTATCATATAATAGTAAATATTAATCTATAAATTTTTGTAATACTTGATGATACGGTTTTAACTGAGTCAGAAAAGAAGTGTGTGGCTAGTTCGCACATAAGCTTGGTGTGACGCCTGCATCTTTTCTGCAAATTTAAGGGGAAAAGGTTGGTAAAAATGGGCAACAGAGAAACGAAATCAGATGTCATTTTAATTGGGGCCGGAATCATGAGTGCGACATTAGGGACACTTTTGAAGGAATTAGTTCCGGAATGGGAAATTACAGTTTTTGAGAAGCTCGCAAACGCAGGCGAGGAAAGCTCTAACGCATGGAATAATGCGGGAACTGGGCATGCCGCACTGTGCGAGCTTAACTATACGGTCGAAAAACCTGATGGATCTGTCGATATTAGTAAAGCGATCAACATTAATGAACAGTTTCAGGTTTCTATGCAGTTTTGGTCTTATCTTGTAAACAGCGGGCTGATACAAAATCCACAGGACTTTATCATGCCATTGCCTCATATGAGTATGGTACAAGGGGAAGAAAATGTATCGTTCTTAAAGAAACGTTTTGAAGCGCTGTCAAACAATCCACTCTTCCAAGGGATGGAATTTTCCGATGATCCGGAAAAACTAAAAGAATGGATTCCGCTTATTATGCAAGACCGCAACTTGAATGAAGCGATCGCAGCAACAAAAATAGACACTGGAACGGATGTCAACTTTGGCTCTTTAACGAGCATGTTGTTTGACCACTTAAAAAGTAAAAATGTCGATATCAACTACAAGCATAGTGTGAATGATATCAAACATACTAGCGAAGGCTTGTGGGAATTGAAAGTGAAAAATCTTGATAGCGATACTGTCGAACGCCATACGGCAAAATTCGTCTTTATCGGAGGCGGTGGTGGAAGCCTGCATTTACTGCAAAAATCAGGTATTCCTGAAGGAAAACATATTGGAGGATTCCCTGTAAGCGGAATCTTTATGGTGTGTAAGAATCCGGAGGTTGTCGAGCAGCATCATGCAAAGGTATACGGTAAAGCGAAGGTCGGTGCTCCGCCAATGTCTGTTCCACATCTTGATACACGATTTATCGACAATGAAAAATCGTTGCTATTCGGACCATTTGCCGGCTTCTCACCTAAGTTCTTAAAAAATGGTTCAATGTTGGATTTAATCACTTCCGTCAAACCGGATAATGTCTTAACGATGTTGGCGGCAGGCGCAAAAGAGATGCCATTGACAAAATACCTGATTCAGCAAGTGATGTTATCGAAAGAACAGCGCATGGAAGAGTTACGTGAGTTTATCCCGAACGCTAAAGCTGAGGATTGGGATTTAGTGGTAGCGGGTCAACGTGTACAAGTTATCAAAGATACGGAAGCTGGCAAAGGAACGCTTCAATTTGGTACAGAAGTGATTACTGCCGCTGATGGCTCGATCGCAGCATTACTAGGTGCTTCTCCTGGAGCTTCTACTGCTGTTCACGTTATGCTTGAGGTCATCAATAAATGCTTCCCGGAACATATGTTAGAGTGGGAACCGAAAATCAGAGAAATGATTCCTTCTTATGGCATGTCATTAATGGAAAATCCAGAGCTTCTTCATAAGATTCATGATTCAACAGCAGAGACGCTTGGTCTTATCGAAAAAGAGCTGGTCTTAAGTTAATTCTTCAGCTGTAGAAAACATGGTTTTCAATGAAAAAGATAAAATAAAACTTCACTTAATCGATCTTTTTATCAATACCTAAATGAAAAAAGATCGATTAAAAAGGACATTACCTATTAGTCAGATCTATTATGTAATGTCCTTTCTTCTTTCCCTGCTTTTGTGTTTGTTTCCAGAATAGGTTTTTGCATAGTCGTATTAGAATAATCCTTTGTTTTTATTTGTTACCTGGTGCTGGCTGGTCCACACCTCTTATTCGGTGTTGATGTCCATCATCTTCAGTCGTATAAAAATCATAATAATGGACATGCATGCCATTTCCAACTGGAATCGCTGGTCTTAAAATATGCTTTATAATAGTGGGTATGCCCATTTTCAAATACAACATATCCCTCAGTATAATGAATATGGTTGTTATCCTGAGTAAGTATAGGAGGGGAAGTGACATCCAAGCACTGGTGAACATGACCCGCATCAACTGAAGTATAATCAACCGAACCATGATTACGGCGTGGTACAAATCCATTTACAAAATCATTTTTTCCCACCTCAGGCATATCCTCAACTCCTTTTAAATCCTCTCCAAGGGAACGTTCAATTCTAAAGAGATTTTATAGGAATCTATCATAATAAAAATCAAAATTTTACTTGTTATTCCTTTTCAGATTCGCTTCAAATAAATCAATGATTTCCAAGAACCTTTCAGCTTCCCTAAAGGTATGGTCTGCTAGAAGTGGATGTATATTGCTTTTTATCCGACACGCTTCAATGAGTTCTCTGGCCGTTTTCTTAAAATCTCTTAACGAGACAACAGAAACTCTATTTTGGTCTAGGAATTGACTAAGTATTGGTTTCGTTTCAGATTGAGGCCGCATTGATTCTAAATCAACGGCTTGAAAAAGAAGCTGGTCAAAATCATGGCTAAACTCTCCTGCCTGTTCGACTAATTTCCTTTCAGAAGGATCTAATAAATGTCCTATAAACTTAGCATGATCAGCCATTATTCTTAAGAAGAATACATTTTCGTCAATAACTTTATCCGGAGTGGGGGCTAGTTTTCCTTCATTTAATTCTTTTAGCCTATTTGCAAAGTATGCAGCTTCTCTGCTTATATGATCAACTAATAACGGAAAATTGTTCGTACGAATTTCACAACGTAAAGTGAGACCTAATACCTTTCGTTTGTAGCTCCATATGGCAGCCGCAGCTTGGTAAACCTCGCTATTAAACGCTTGAACTTCACGCAAATCTGAATTTACCGTAAATCTCGTTAACTTTTCCTCTATCCTTTCGAACAACGTAATAAACTGACGTGCTTCAGCGATCAATTGTGTTTGTTCATAAGTAAAACCCAGGCTTAAAAATAAGGCATGCTCTTTCATAATCCTAGACCAAAATCTTATTTCATCTAATGACCTTGAAACAATTGGATTTGCCATTATATCCCTCCTTATCTTTCTATATATACGTATGATACTTAGTCCTAATTCTGATTTAAATTTGTCTACTTATCATATTGCAGCCTTCATCCTCTATTCCGTAAATAGGTAAATCGTTAATAAAATAAAAAAAACAGGATGACCGATTCGATCATACTGTTCATCCACCTTCATCACTGCCTATAAACTTACATTGTTTCGGCCAATCTCCAAATAGCAAACTCTTGATGGTTATTTCTTTCTGATGCCGTTTTCCATCCATTGGCCGTTTTGACTATTTTCTTGTAGATTTCTTTCCCTACTTCTTCTACCGTGTTTACACCTTCAATTATTTTTCCAGCATTTACATCAATATGGCTCTGCCATCCGTTCGTAAACGTTTGAATTCGTCCCAATTTTTATGACGGGAACAATGGGTGAACCTGTAGGAGAGCCTTTGCCTGTCGAAAATAGAATAATCGTTGCTCCGCCGGCAGCAAGACCTGATACGGATTCTAAGTCATATCCAGGTGTATCCATAAAGATAAATCCCTTTTTTGTTGGTGATTTTGCGTAGTCGATGACCTCCATTAACGGTGAATTTCCAGCTTTTTTTATACACCCTAATGATTTTTCTTCTAATGTAGTTAACCCTCCTACAATATTTCCTGGAGTAGGATTTGCAAAGCGAATATCTTCTCCTGTTTCTGCAATTCTTTCTTCATATGTTTTAACTAACTCTACTAATTAGGGTAAAAATACAAAAAACTCGTCATAATGAATGACGAGTTTTTTGAAGTCATGATAACTTTGGACTTCTACTTCTGCATCCTTAAATCTCTAACTTATTGATTTGATTTTTTTATCTGATTTACTACGATTCTCAAATATCGTACCATTTTTGAATTTTGAATTTTTAAATGCATACTTCGTCAATAGAAGATATGCAATCCCTGCCACAACAACACCGACGATCCATGCTAACTCTACTATTATAAAGGCAGCGCCCGCACCAATAATCATGGCAAGAAGTGCGCATGGATTATATCCGGCAAATGGTCCATCTTCCTTGTACAAATCTGCAACATTTACTTTTTGCTTTCTTAGGATATAATATTCGACTAATAAAATAGAAACAATCGGGCCTAAAAATGCGGAATAGATAAGAATGAACATCCCAAGCCCATTTGCCGAAGAATCCTGTACTAGCACCCACGGGAATGAGCAAAGCGCTAGCAGTCCCGTTATGGTAACAGCAGCTTTATATTTCATTTTTGTCAGCAATGTAATAACATATGTCGGTGGAATAATATTCGCAACCATGTTTACCGCAACTGCACCAATCACAATAAATGCGGAGACACCTACAGTTATATAAGGATTATCTACCACGATCGCAAACGCCTTAACCGGATTAGAGATGCCGGTTGCAGTAGCAAGCATGACCCCGATTGTAAGAACGAAGCCGTACGCGATGAAAATTGGCGAAAAATACAGAAACCCGCGTTTTGCGTCACTAATACCAGATTTGAGCTCTCTTGAATAATCCCCTGCACTTAAAAAGATCGCTGCATAATTCCCCAAAAACATCATGATAAATGCAAAGAACGGCAGGCCCCATGAGCCTTTTGTATGTACCCATTTTTCTACTATCACATCGCTATGGGATGTTAATAGAACACCAAATACATAGACAAGCGCTAGCATAATAACAATAGAAGCAAGAATTTCCACCCATTTAATGGCATGGAAGCCAAATAGCGAAAGCACAATTTGCACAAGCTGAATCGCAACAAAGCAAATAGCAATATGATCAAAAGCACCACCTGAAATAATTTTCACAATTTCATTTAAGGCAGTAGCCCCAATCCAGCTTTGAAAACCATACCATATGATAGCTGGGATCCCACGTAAAAGTGATGAGATGATGGCACCCTTCATTCCGAAGGACATTCTGAGCTGGACAACATATGGAATTCCTGTTCTGTATCCAAGCCGATCATTTAAAGCGAAAAAAATGGAAATGATGCCTATAGCTATGACAGCTGCGGCAAATGTTTGGAAGATGTTTAATGTTGCGGCACCCGCTACAACCAAACTAGCTCCAAGCGTCATATTCCCTAAATTAACCCCGTCTCCAATCCACATAAACATATAGGATATCGGACTGACTGTTCTGCCTTCTTCTGTTTTCGGCTTTAGTGATTCATCCACACCTGCGGCATGATATTGCTGGGACTCTTCGAACACGTGATTTTCTAAAATGGTAGACATTGTTAACTCAACTCCTTTATTCTTTGATTGCTGTATTTTTTAAAAATTCCGTTAATTCAATAGATGTTTGAGCAGCACGTTGATTCGAAATCATATCGAGCGTTTTTCTCCTTTCTTGCTCTTTTTAGTCCTTCCTTAACAAAAGAGACCATGAAAACTTTCACATCCGTATTTCCATACCGATTATCATTGTTATGTAATACAAAGCATCACTAAACGTTAAGCAATCTAACATGTATCAAGTTTAAATGATAAGACCAATAAATTCACTAGAAGAAATGTGAATTTTCACTTTTTTTGTTTGTGCGAGTTAACTAAAATTTTTCGTAATTAAGTAAGTATTTTCATGCAAATCATGAATGATTTTAATAGAAGGAGATGATAGAGAGGTCATTATCTTATCGCATCAAAATACGACAAAATCATAAATGTTATCTATTTTCTCTAATAACAATTTACATTTTTAGTTATTTTAAACAATGACAGTTTTCAGATTATTCATTATTATGTAACTATTAAGTACATTAGATGTTATATTTTCTAACATCAATAAGAAGGAGGTTCTTTATGACGAATAAAATTGGTAAACCCGAAATTTTCTCATTAGGTTTACAACATGTCTTTGCCATGTACGCGGGCGCCCTTTTAGTACCTCTTATTGTAGGCAGTGCCCTAGGATTTACCCCTCAACAAATTGCTTTTCTCGTCTCCATCGATTTACTTACATGCGGGATCGCCACGATCTTACAATCGCTGAAAAGTAAATATATAGGGATTGGACTTCCTGTTGTATTAGGGACTTCGTTTGTAGCTGTATCCCCGATGATTATGATTGGTACAAGTTATGGGATTTCCGCTATTTATGGATCTATCATTGCAGCAGGACTCTTTATTATTCTTTTTGCAAATTTCTTCGGTAAATTAATCAAACTCTTCCCTCCAGTTGTGACTGGAACAGTTGTCACCATTATCGGTTTATCACTGATTCCAACTGGTATAAAAAATATGGGCGGCGGTGCAACTAATCCTGATTTTGGTTCCGCCGAAAACATCATCCTCTCTTTTGGTGTCCTAACGATCATCTTACTTATGAATCGCTTCTTTAAAGGATTCCTCCGAGCTATTTCTGTTTTAATCGGAATTATTATCGGTACAATCACTGCTGGTTTTATGGGGAAATTAGATACTCAAGCAGTAGCGGATGCGTCCTGGTTTCATTTACCAACACCCTTTCATTTCGGTGTACCCACTTTTGAGATTGTGCCAATTTTAACGATGATTTTAGTCGGTATCGTTATCCTCGTTGAATCAACAGGCGCCTTTCTAGTTTTAAGTAAAATGACAGGTAGCGAGTTGACTGAAAAAGAAATTGCCAGCGGTTACCGAACGGAAGGGATTGCCTTCACCCTTGGTGGTATATTTAACGCCTTCCCATACAGTACGTTTGCTCAAAACATTGGACTTGTAGAATTGTCTGGAGTGAAAACGAGGAATGCGACAATTGCAGCCGGCTTCATTTTAATCGGATTAGGTTTCATACCAAAGATCGCTGCATTAGCAACCCTTATTCCAACAGCCGTTTTAGGCGGAGCAACAGTCATTATGTTCGGCATGGTTGTCTCTTCTGGGATTAAAATGCTGATCAGTGTTGACTTTACTAACAACAACAATTTGTTAATTATTGCTTGTTCAATATCTTTAGGACTAGGGGCCACCGTTGTACCTGAACTATTTGCCGCTTTACCAGATACACTTCGGATCATCGTCAGCGATGGAATTATCACCGGCAGTCTTACCGCGATTATGTTAAATATCGTCTTTAATATGCGTCCTAAACGTTCATTAAAGGTTATATCTGATACAAAATTAGAGCCGAAAGTGAAACATTTTTAATGAATGGAGCATGATGACATGTTTACGATTGACACATTGAACGAAACAACAAACGAACAATTTATTGAAATTGTCGGAGGGATTTTTGAACATTCGCCATGGATTGCGGAAAAAGCAACAAAAGCAAAACCGTTTTCTTCAATCGATCAATTATTCCAGGAAATGGTTAACATTGTTGAAAACTCTTCAACAAATCAGAAACTCACCCTTATTAAAGCCCATCCTAATTTAGGTGAACGAATCTCTATGACAACACATTCGATAAACGAACAAAAAGGTGCCGGATTACAGGATCTCACTCCTGATGAATATGAAAAATTAATCAATCTTAACAAGCAATATATGGACAAATTCGCATTCCCCTTCATCATGGCTGTACGCGGAAAAAATAAACATCAAATTTATGAAGCGATGGAATCTAGAATCCATCATCAAAAAGACACTGAGTTTCAAACTGCCTTAAAGGAAATTTATAAAATCGCCCGATTACGATTAGAAGAAAAAATGAGAGACAAACCCGTTTATAAAACATAATCGCCAAACTAATTTGGAGTTTTACCGCCCGTTAAACAAATGAAAGGGATGAAAATAATGAGTCTAGAAACCTTAAATGAACAAATCAAAAGAGATCTTTCCTATCTCGCATTCGGCAGTAAGGATTGGGTGCAACCTGTCAACCACCCTGATGGACACGTGTATGATGTCATTATTATCGGCGCCGGCCAAGGAGGATTAGGTACAGCTTTTGGTCTATTAAGGGAACGGATATCGAACATTCTCGTTATCGATGAGAATCACGAAGGTTATGAAGGACCTTGGGAAACCTACGCTCGAATGGTCACATTGCGAACTCCCAAACATATACCTTCCGTTGACCTTGGCATCCCCTCTCTTACCTTCCGATCCTATTGGGAGGCTCAATTTGGGGAAAAGAACTGGGAGGCAATTGATAAAATCCCTCGCGGAGATTGGATGGACTATTTGCGCTGGTATCGAAAGGTTCTCAATCTACCTGTTAAAAACGAGGTGAAATTAACGTTGATTGAGCCTTTAGAAAATGGAATACACAGGCTTCACGTTGAAGGAAAGGGCGCCCCATCTGATTCATTATTAGCACGTAAAGTTATTTTAGCTACCGGCATTCAAGGTGGCGGCGAGTGGCATGTACCACAAATGATTATAGATAACCTGCCGTCACACCTTTATGCACATACATCAAAAGCCATTGACTTTCGTTCATTAAAAAATAAAAAGGTTGCGATTTTAGGAGGCGGAGCTTCAGCCTTTGATAATGCTAATTTCGCCCTGTCTGAAGGAGTCGCTGAAGCACATGTCTTTGTAAGACGTAAGGAGCTGCCGCGAATCAATCCGATCCGGCAAATGGAAGGATCCGGTCTCATTGAACGGTACTATTCATTATCTGATGATGATAAATATGCAGTGATGTCCCATTTCTTTAAACATAATCAACCACCTACAAACGATACCTTTGAACGGGCATCTTCATGGCCTGGGTTTCAGCTTCACTTAGGTTCACCATGGCTTCATGTTGAGGCAACGAGTGAAGGTGCGGCGGTGACGACACCTCAAGGGACATTCACCTTTGATTTCCTGATCATCAGTACAGGTCTTATGACTGATCCCGCACTGCGTCCTGAGTTAAAACTTGTTGAAAAACATATTGCTCGTTGGGGAGATTGTTATAAAGCTCCAAAAGATCTGGCACATTCTACACTTGATGCACATCCATATCTCAGCCAAGGCTTTGCACTTCAAAGCCGGGATGAAGCAGGCAAAAAGCTTCTGCACGGACTTTTTACTTACAACTATTCCGCTCTCATCAGCTGCGGGATTGTCGCTTCAGCCCTTTCTGGATTGAGATTCGGTATTTCTAGACTAGTATCTTCAGTAGCCGAACAGCTTTTCCTTGATGATCGCAAAGATATTCTTGATCAATACTACACTTATAAAAAGTCTGAATTTATCGGTGACTTAAAAAATACAGTGAGTAGTTCCTAAGTTACTCGCTACTACTCTATTTTTTATTTAACAGATTTAAGTAAAGGAGATTCTTAATATGTCAGGATTAACAACACACGTACTCGATTTATCACATGGCCAACCAGCCAGCCATATGAAAGTTAAGTTATATTACTCAGAAGCTCAAGAATGGCAATTGATTAAAACAGTTGTTACAAATTCAGATGGACGACTAAACGAACCTCTCCTATCAGAAAATGAGGTAAAAATCGGAACATATGAACTCGTCTTCCATGTCGGTGACTACTTTCGCAGTAAAAACATTGAACTACAGAATCCAGCCTTCTTGGAACAAGTACCTGTGCGCTTTGGAATCGCGAACCTTAAACACCACTACCATGTCCCATTATTGATTTCACCATGGGGTTATCAAGTTTATCGCGGCAGCTAAAACACCCGACATTCTATCCTTTATCCAAATAGAATGTCAGGCGTTTTTCATATTCTTTAAGCTATTATTCTCTCCTTTCCTACCCTTTCAACTTTTACTTTACACTAAAGCAGATATAAAAACCCTTCTTCCATATTCAGAAGATAGGGTTTTTTCGTTTTCCTCATTTAACAGCTGCGTACTTATTAGGCTTAACCCACTTTCCACCTGCTTGTTCTGCCAGGATCTTTCCATCTTGATACACAACCTTGCCTCTGTTGATGGTTCCGACCACTTTACATGGAAATGTATGGCCAATGTATAAGCTTTCTTTATGTTTTGCCAGAAAATTTTCCTTTGATACGGTAAAAGTTTCTTCTATTGTAACGATGGCAAAATCCGCATCTGCCCCTTCGACGATTTTTCCTTTTCGATCAGAAAGTCCGAATCTCTCTGCAGGTGCTGAAGAAGTCAATTGTGCAATCGTTTCAAATGGTACGTTATGTTGTAATGCTAACTCAATCATTGAAAGCAAAGAGAACTGCCCGCCGCTAATGCCTCCCCACGCTTCAAACAAATTATAAACATTAGGGTCTTTTAAATCATACGTACAAGGAGAATGATCAGATGAAATCATATCAAATTTTTGATCAATAACGAGCGAGATTAATTTCTGCTGCTCCGCTTTTTCTCGTAATGGAGGGGCACATTTTGCAACACTTCCCAATTCTTTTAAATGATCGTGATTATACAGTAAATAATGCGGACATGTTTCAACTGTAACATCCATTCCTCTTCGCTTCGCTTCTTCAATTTTTTCTATTGCTAAGGCAGAGCTTATATGAACAAAATGCAGAGGACATCCAGTGAGTTCTGCATAGCATAACGCACGCTCCACAGCTTCAACCTCAGCGATAATCGGACGTGTTTCCAGGTAATCATCCGCACCGAATGCTCCTGCTTTTTCTTTCTCAGCCTTCAGCCAATTAGTCAACGGCGCACTTTCTGAATGCAGTGCTAAGACCTTCCCTAATTCCGCAATGATCTTCATTCCATTTAGCAGTGTTATATCATCAGCAGACTCAAATTCTTTATTTCCTGTTGTGGAAAGAAAAGCTTTAAAACCAATAACACCTGATTCCGCCATGGCTTCAAGATCGCTTTCATTACCTGGCACAAGACCGCCCCATAAGCCAAAATCAACGAAAGACTTCTGATTCCCGATCTCTACTTTTTGATCAAGTGCCTCAACATTAACCGTTGAAGGAATTCCATTTAAGGGCATATCAAAGTAAGTCGTACATCCGCCTGCAGCCATCATCATTGAACCTGTATGAAACCCTTCCCAATACTCTCTACCTGGTTCACTAAAATGTACATGCACATCAATCATCCCAGGAAAAATATATTGGTTCTTAGCATCCCAGATCCTATCTGCTTTCGTTGTGAGGTCTTTTTGAATCACAACAATTTTCCCATCCTTCACACCGATGTCAGTTTCCTCCACACCTTGAGGAAGTACTACATTTCCATTTTTAATGATGAAATCTAAATGCTCCATAAGTAAACCCCTCTCACTTACATATTTTTCCTTTATGTACCTTGTAATGTTTTGAAACGAAATACTTCATTTATGCTGTTATTTCTTACACAAGACGTTAACATATATGACATTTACATATAGTTTATTATAACGTCATTCAATATTCATTAGAAAAATTGTGAATTTTACGTTTTTTGTTTGTATATATTACACAAAATAACACAGAAACACGGGGACGGTTCCTGTGTTTCCCCACTTTAAAAGTCCAAATCATGGTTCTCTATTTTTCTCCAATCTTCTATCATTTCTCTCACCCGTTGTTTTTCACAAACCCAACATCAGGGGCCTGACTCACTAAAATTGCTCGTAAGTAATTTAGTTTAAAATATTCTATCATTAATCTCGAGTTGTCAGATGAAAAAAGTGAACAGGGGATATAATGACCTTTTTTCTCATTTTTCTCCTTATAATGATTTCCTTTTACTTTTTTATGTTTTTCTTTATACATTGGGACGGTTCCAACAAATAGGTTTTCTTTTTTTCGAGGTGTAAGAATTTTCTGACTTCCCTTTGTTTTTTCTTTTTTCAACTAAATTCTTTAAGTAAATTTTTGATAGGCTGATACTTCTGATCCGCCCGTTCTATAAAAAGACTTTTATTTTCACTTCAGCCATTCCATTGAATTATTTGTGCAGTAATCAAGAAAATAATAGCAAGTACAAGCCAGATAAGAAACAATGGCACATAGAAGCGAACCCATTTTTGCCAAGGTACACCAGCTAGTGCAAGTGTTGCCAAGAAGTATCCTGATGTTGGAAATAAAATATTCCCAAGACCATCACCAAATTGATAGGCTAAAACTGCAGTTTGTCTTGTTACTCCAATCAAATCAGATAATGGTGCCAATATCGGCATAGTAACTAATGCCTGTCCACTACCTGACGGAACTAAGAAACTAAATAACATCTGCACAAAAAACATTCCAATAGCACTAAACACAGCCGGGAATTCACCAACAACAGTACCTAAACTATTAACAATCGTGTCCATAACTTGACCATCTTCCATAACAACAGCAACCGCTCTGGCTACACCTATAATGATTGCACCAACTAATACCTCACGAAAACCTTCATTAAATCCCTCACATATTTCCGTTAGCTTTAAACCAGCAATTAATCCAACAACAATTCCCATGAAGATAAACAACCCTGCCATCTCTAACATAAACCAACCTTTAGCTAATACCCCATAAACAAGTGAAATAAAAAATCCTACAAGTGCAACGGAAGCTACCTTTTGACGTATTGTTGCTAGGTGTTTTTCAACTGCAGTTTTGTTTAAATAATCCCTTCTTTTACTCGAATCTTCATTATAGACCAAGCTACTTTCCGGATTTCTTTTTACCTTTTGAGCGTAACGAATAATATAAATGATTCCTACTGAAACAAACACTACAAAAGCTGTGAACCTTAACTCGATTCCCGAGAACACGGGAAGCCCAGATATCTTTTGACCTAATCCTGTATTAATCGGATTAAGAAATCCTGTCATAAATCCAGCAGTAGTTGCAACTAAAGCCACCGCAACTGCTACCACTGAGTCATATCCTAACGCAATCATTAATGGCAAAATAACAGGAACGTATACTAAACTTAATTCCTGAGTACCAATTAAGCTGCAAACAGTAGCAAAAACAACCATTAACACTGGAATTAATACAATACTTTTTGTCGAAAATTTCCTCGTTAACCGATCTACACCTAATTCAATAAGACCTGTTTTTCGTATTACTGCAAAAATACCACCAATAATAAATGTAAAAAAAACAACCTCTCCAGCTGCTACCAACCCCCTCGGTATAGCTGTCATAAATTCCGTTAAACCAACAGGTGTCTGAGTAACACTTTGATATGAATTTGGATCAATGGTTGTTCTCCCTTCTGGCCCTGGGATTCTTTCATACACACCAGCTGGAATCAGATAAGTAGCAATTCCTGCAAGTACAATAAACAAAAACAAAATGACGTAAATATGCGGCATGGTTATTCCCTTTTTTAATCGAGATTCTACTTGAACACTATTAGATACCTTATTCACTTTTTCTAATCCCATATTTATTCCTCCTTCTTTTTTTTAACAAAGCATTCTCCCTTTGTTATAATAACTTACACAACCATGTGATTAAACTTAACATTTAAGTATAGTTTATAATACCGCACCTTATAATTCATTATTAAAAATGTGAATTTTTCGTTTATTATTTGTACGTTTTAACTAAATTTGAGGATAACTAGTTACATATACGGCATATTTAGTTACACACAAAAAAGCCAAGCACTATTTAGCAAAGTGCTTGGCTTTTCGCCTTCCCGCTCTCTAATTATGCATTTGAGTAAACAGCTAAGACTGGATTACGAAAGGTATTTAAAACCATCCTTGGCTTTTGGGCTTTCGCCTTACTCATTCAACTTAAGAATTAGCACCTAAGACAGGATTACGCAGAGCTTTAAAACCATTAATCCGACATTCTACTACATCACCATTTCGAATGACGACCGAACCGGGAGTGCCCGTCATTATGACATCACCAGGGTATAATGTCATAATCTGCGAAAAAAATGAGACGATATACCACGGTTGATACATCATATTCGCTACGACATTACGATGAGAAACTTCTCCATTTAGAACGGTTTCGACGTAAATCATTTTTACATCCTCGTATTCATCCGCTGTGATGAGATATGGGCCGAAGCTGAAAAATGTATCAAAACTTTTTGAACGTTGCATAAAACGTGGATTTTTCGCATGAATATCCTTTGCCGTCATGTCTAATGACGTCGTAAAGCCAGCGACAAATGATGGTGCCGCCATTTCCTCGACATTTTTACATGTTTTCCCTATGATAATAGCAAGCTCTGCTTCTGCTGTTACTTCATTTGATTGAGCAGGCAGCTTAATCGCTTCCTCTGGTCCTATTAAACTCGTATCTGGCTTCATAAAAATGACAGGTTCCTCTTCAGGAGGCTGCCCAGACAACTCAATTGCCTTTGCCATATAATTCATGCCAACACCCCAAATTTTACGAGGCTGCCGATAGAGCGGACCAAATTGTCCTTCTTCAGCAAGAAAACTTGGGAAGTGATGCAATTTATTTCGCCCCTCATTTTTATACCAGTTAACCATATCTGACAGTTGGTCATTTTGTAAAAGTCCAAAAAGGTCAGTTGACCAATTTTTATCTTCATATTCGTTTATCTGCTGGACGAGAATGACTCGATCATCCGAAACCACCGCAGCCATTTCTTTTCCTTCTTTTATTACCGTTGCTAACTTCATCTCTACTCTCCTTCCATTTATCGTCTAGTTTTGTTCAAAAAATCGTTCACCCAATGTAATAGCTTCCGATCATTGTTACGATTTGCGATGAATGATAATCCAATAGGTAGTCCATTCACTTCCACAGGTACCGTCACTTGAGGTAAACCAGCTAAACCGGCAATACAAGTCAATTGCATCACCTTTGCCCGATACTGCTCTGCTTTTTCCCCGTGCAGGTTTCGTAAGGGTGCAGGTCCTGGAGCCGTTGGTATGACTAACAGTCCTTCTTCCCCTAAAAGATTTGACATTGATCGAGAGATTTTTTCCCTTAATTGAAAATGAGCTGCACTTTCACTCTTTTTCAATGTACTCGTCCACTGAAATCTTTCTGCAATCCCCGGTCCGAATATCGGGTTTTCGTTTTGTATCCAATCCCCATGTTCATTCCAAATCTCAAGCCCTTGAATGGTACGGAATGTATTGGCCCACTCTGCTAATCCTTCTTCTGCAACTTGAAGCCATTCACATCGATTCGCTTTTCTCTCCAACTTTGGAAGAAAAGCGAATAACTCTTCCTTGTAGTCTTGGTCTACTAACGCCCATGCATCCTCACCTAAGTAAATATGACGAAAGCTGTCATTGGTACTTTGTCCATCAATAAGAAGATCGCCAATTTCCATTAATTGTTTCGGATCTCTTGTCATCCATCCAACTGTATCAAAGCTTTTAGCTAACGGAATCACACCTTCAATTGATACCACACCATGTGTTGGCCGAAATCCGTAAATCCCACAATATGATGAAGGAATACGAACCGAACCACCAGTATCTGTTCCTAAAGCAAAATCGACTAAACCAGCGGAAACCGCTACAGCCGAACCACTTGAAGACCCTCCTGGAATCCGTTCAGGGTCCTTCGGATTTACTGGTGTACCATAATGAAAATTCTCTCCGTTTAGGCTATACATGAGTTCATCTGTATGTACCGTTCCCTGTAGTTTTGCTCCTTGCTCAAGGAGAGCAGTGATGACCGGTGCATGTTGATCTGCCGGTCCATGTGTCCGGTACCAATCAGGGTTCCCTGCCGTATTTGTATAACCTTGAATGGCAAAGACATCTTTTACCGTAAAACTCAATTTGTTTAGTCGACCTGTCTCATTAGGTTCAAGTACTATATTCTTATCTACAAATGCATTCCATTTATCAATCATTGCCATTACCTCCCGTAAAAAGTGAGACTTCTATCAGTGAGATTCTTTATCTCCCCTTCAAGCACTTTCATCTCTTTCTTTCATGTATATATTTTTGTCTTCATTTCTTTGTTTTTTTGATGATAAACGATAAGGAACATTTTCTAAAATTAATGAAAATAAAATCCCCAGTAACAGTCCGTTGCTCAGTAATGGCCTTACGATCGATGGAATGGAATCGAAATAAGACGAGGGAAATGTCATAAAAATGATCCCAACGAATAACGGAACTGATAAGCGATAAATATTAGCTGTCGTTAAATCAACTTTGGCAAAGTATTGCAGTGAGGATTGTAATAGACGTAAATAGGCAACAAGTAAAACAGCACTCCCAACACTTAACGGCAGTTTCGCCATAAAATGACTAATCGCTGGGATGATTCCCATTACCATAAACATTCCACCACCAAGTATAAATGGAAGCCTCTCCAAAATTTTCGTTTGATTAAGAAAACCAATTGACGACACATACGGAGCATAAGGTACCATCCCAAATAATCCAGCGATGATGGTAAATAGCCCGCTTATGGTAAAAGAAAGTCGATATTGTTTTTTTGTCGTCATGCTTTTATAAATTTCCTCAGTCCCTTTAAGTGCACCAAATGTATTGGAGATGTTAATAAGTCCAGCGATGACCACCGTTAGAATAATCCCCAGGTCAAAGCTCGGTGTTCCTAGAGGGAACAGTCCCATGTCCATTTTTCCAGTTACATCGATGCCTTCCGTTTCAAACAACAGCACATACAGGAACCACCCTACGATAATCCCGATTAATAACGAATATTTACTGATTGCAGGTGAAGCTTTCATGCTTACCATTATGACAAAAACAGCAACAAAACTAGATAGAAAAAAAACTGGAATATCGATTTGTGACGTCCCTGTTTGTGCTCCAAACGGAATTCCAAGCATCCCTTGGAGAAAAATCGCATTTAATTTACAGCCTAATAAAAACATAAAGACAGCCATCACACCGTTGTTAAACAGTTTTGAAAGAAATTCTGAAAGCCCGCTTAATCCAATGATGATGGTCATCACACCAGACATGATGATTCCGACAGCAAGATTGCCTCCTAATTCTGTTAAGGTCATCCCTTGGGAAGGTGCTGCATAGCACAAACTTAAAATAACTGCCCACCACAACCCTGATTGCCCTTCCATCACCGAGCGTTTATGTCCTAATAAAGCTTGTAAAATACATGCTAAACCTGTAAATAGAAAGGAAAATTGAAGCAGCGAGATCATTTTTCCTTGAGGAAGGTGGAAGGCAGCCCCTACAGTAATCGGAATGACAACTGTATTTGTGAACAGAAAAAAGAGCCACTGTAACCCAGCAAACCAATGATCTAATTTAAAAAGCCTTGTCATACATTCACCTTCTATATATTTCCCGAATCTTGAGATGGGGTTTTAATGCCCCTAAGATGTGGGAATATTTGAAAAAAAGAGTGAAGATCAAACCCTCACTCTACCAATTCAATATAATCGTGTGTAACATCTTTCCATCTAGTTCATGACTAAATTTGTTGTTTCATATATGTTCAGTGCAGCTTGTAACGCTTGCCCTGTTTTTACTTGTGCTTTGTGACGAATTAATACAGCTTCAAGTGCCGCTAATACAAATAAGATATTTTCTTTGCGGCAGCTGTAGCCCATCGTCCCTATTCTCCAAATTTTCCCATGTAGCGGTCCGAACGAACTTGCAATCTCAATCCCGAACTGTTGAAGTAACATTGTTCTTACTGATTCTCCATCGACACCCTCTGGAATTTTTATACATGTTACCATCGGTAGTTTCCATGAGACATCATTAAATAATTCTAGCCCCATCGCCTTAATTCCTTCTACTAGGGCTTCTTCATGGAAACGATGTCTTTCAAATCTTTCTTTTAGTCCTTCTTGTAACACAATGCGGACTCCTTCTCGTAATGCATAAAGCATGGATGTTGCTTCAGTATGATGATTTAATCTTCTCGGTCCCCAATAATCTTGGAGCTGGCTTAAGTCAAAATAATTGCTGCGGATAGGCTCTCTCACATCTATTCGATCTGATTCGGTGGATATCCCTCTTTCTACTTTTTTCCTAGCATTAACAACTTTTTCGATCCGGTCATTATACGTAATCGGAGCCATACCAGAAGGGACTGATAAACATTTTTGTGTCCCGCCAATGACGGCATCTAATTTCCATTCATCGACCTTCACTTCTGTCCCGCCAATCGTTGCAACGGCATCAACGATACATAATACGTCCCGTTCACGGCATGCAGGTCCAATCCGATCTAATGGCTGCATACAACCTGTTGATGTTTCACCATGTACAATCGCAAGTACTTTCGGCTTAATTCTTTCCATTTCTGCGATGATCACGTCTTGGTCGAATACTTCACCCCACTCACATTCGATGTTATGAATCTCCGCTCCGTTTCGCTCTGCAATTTCTGTTAACAAATGACCGAATCTCCCATAAATCGGAATTAACACTTTATCTCCCGGCTTAATGACACTCGTTAGCACCGCTTCAATTCCTGCTCTAGATGTACCATCAATCGGAAATGCCCACTGATTTTTTGTTTGAAATACTTGACGAAGCATCTCCATCGTTTCATTCATCATATTCGTAAATGCCGGATCAAACTGTCCTAGTATTGGTGTGCTCATCGCACGTAACACTCTTGGATCGACTTCAACAGGACCTGGAGTCATAATTGTTCGTAATGGTGAATTCATTTCTTGAAATGCATTCATGCTGTTTGCCTCCTTAATAAGCTAATGTATATAAAATCTTGATTAATAGTTGAATGCCTTTTTCTAAATCTTCTGTTCTCGTAAACTCATTTGGAGAATGACTAATTCCTTTATGGCTTGGGACAAATAATAACGATGTCGGACAAAATGACCCGAAAATTTGTGAATCATGCCCTGCCCCACTCGTCATTTTCTTAAAAGGAATTTGCTCTTTTGTTAAGATTGATTCTGAAATTTCACTCAAGCTTTCAGACATTTTTACTGGTTTTTCATTCATCCAATTATGAATCGTTACTTGTGTTTGATGTTTGTTTGATATGGATACAAATTGTGCAAAAACGTCATGACAGAATTCATCAAGAACATGTTCTTCACTATGGCGAATATCAATACTAAACGTTGTCTTTCCAGGAATGACATTTGATAGATTTGGCTCCGTGAAGATTTGCCCAACCGTCGCAACTAATTCTGGAGACGTTTCTTTTGCTTTCTGTATAAGATGTTGAATAAGTTCAGCTGCCGTGTACATGGCGTCTTTCCGCCAAGCCATAGGTGTTGTGCCTGCATGATTGCTTTCACCGATCACTGTGACATTGTATCTTCTCTGTCCTACGATATGACTCACAATACCGATTGATTTTTGTTCTCGTTCTAACACTTCGCCTTGTTCGATGTGTAATTCAATAAAACAATCAAGATCATTCCGTTTAGGATCTCGATAGTTTCCTTTCCCGAACCCTGCTTCTTGCATCGCCTCTATAAAGGGTATACCTTGTGCATCAGTCAGTCCTTGAACATCTTCCAACGATTTAACACCTGTCATACTGCCTGAACCCCAGTATGTCATTGGAAAACGACTTCCCTCTTCCTCACATAAAGAGACAACTTCGATATTCTTTTTCGGTAGCCCGTAATGTTCCTTTAAAAATTGTAAAGCAATGATACCAGCTATCACGCCATACGCTCCATCATATTTACCTCCATCTATAACCGTATCAATATGTGAGCCTGTTAATATAGTAGTGGCATTTTCTTCAATAGCTGATAGTCTTCCAAATAAATTTCCAACATCATCATAATAGACTTGAAGACCGCACTCTTCCATCCGTTTTTCAAGAGCAAGTTGTGCCGATTGCCAATTTTTAGTATACAACGTGCGTGTGACTCCGTTTTTTTTGCTTCTACCGTATGAAGCTAACCACTCTACCATTTCTTCGATTTGTGCCAATAAGCCAAGTGATCTCTTTTCACTTAAAATCAACCTAATCCCCCCTCTATTTTTTTCTTATGATTATCCACCCGATCATGGTATATTTTTTTACATGATAAGTAATATAAACAATTGTAAAATAAAAAATAATGAAAATCATTCACATAAATGTAGAACATTTTCCTATTTTTTTGTTTAAACTATCTAAAAATCAGATTATTATAAAAGTAAACCGTTAGTTATCCTAACAAAGGGAGATGGAGAGAAAATGAAATTAAGTGATTTACTAGATCTTCCCGTATTTAAAGGAGCAACCTTAGCCGCAGGAAAACAGGGGATTGAACGTGAAGTCAATACAGTCAATATGATGGATGCACCAGATATTATTCATTTTTTAAAGAAAAATGATTTACTTATTACGACTGCGTTTCATTTTAAAGATGATTTTGATTCCTTATTAACACTAATCAAAGAAATGGAGAAACAAGGTTGTTCAGCCTTAGGAATTAAAACAAAGCGATTTTTAGCGGAAATACCGGAAGCGGCTATTACGCTTGCAAACGAACTACATTTTCCCCTAATTGAACTTCCTGTTCATATTTCGTTAGGGGATATTGTCAGTCAATCCTTGAGTTATATTCTTGATGTCCGTACAAATGAACTGCATCAGGCTATGCAAACACACCAGCATTTTACAAATTATGTGATAGGCGGACAAGGAATTGATAAGATTGTTGAAAGTTTATCCTCTCTTATCGAATTTCCTGTTGTCTTGTTAAATTACCATTTACGTCCCGTTCAAAAACAGATGAAGACCATCTCTCATTTAGAGAACCTAGAAAAAATGCTTATAAATGGGTATTCTTTTCATTTCCCAAAAGCAACAATGTCCAGCTTCTCCATGGTAAATGAGACGCAGGAGACGGTTACACTTTTCCCCGTGTACACACACAATGAACAGTCTAGCTATCTTGCTGTCTTAGGGTTTATTCCTCCATCCGACCGCTCTACCATTTTAACTGTTGAACAAGCGTCAAATGTCCTTGCCTTTGAACTGATGAAAGAAAATGCGTTAAAGCAACATTCAAGACGTATTCAAAATGAGTTTTTCACAAACTTTATTAATGGGAGATTTTCTACAAATGAAGAAGTCATTAGCCGTGGAAGAGAATTTGGCTTAGAAAACGAACAAAGGTATATATGTGCAGTTGGTGATATTATTGATGAAGAGAAAACAATTTCATTTATGCAAAGTCAGTCTGTAAATGAACTTATTTACGAAACGATTGAATCTGAAATCCAGTCCTTTCATCAAACCGTTCATTTATTTACAATTGACCAGTCCTATATTCTTCTAATGGAACTAGAAGGTGCTTGGAAACAGATAGAACATTCTTTTCTTTCGTTGTTAACAAAAATTCAAGCAAAGATTCATACCCACTTTCGTGCGATCCTTTCATTTGGGATTAGCAACTACTCCGAACAGCTTAAGCAAGTTCCTATTTCCTACAAGGAAGCAAAAGACGCCCTTTACTATGGAAATATGTTAGGGAAAAAACAATTTATTGAAATTTATCAACCAAAGGAAGTCCCTGAAATCTTACGTATGGTTCCTTACGACCAATTAAAAAAGTTTTATACAGATACGTTTCAAGCATTTGCTAACGAACCAAAAAAAGACCATCAAGACCTGCTCCATACATTATCAGTCTATCTAGAAACACATTGTCAAATCTCCGAAACAGCAAAACGGTTATATGTACACCGTAATACCGTTATTTATCGTTTAGAAAAGTGTGAAGAAATAATAGGTAGAAGTATTAAAGAACCAGATGAAACTCTTCGGTTACGTATTGCCTTTCGAATAAAAGCCTTACTTCAAGGAAATAACTAAATTTATAGAATAATAGAAAACGATGTGCAAACTCCTTTTCGCTAGTCGCTTGAAGAGTTTTATTATTACTATGAGATTAAGTTATTTTAAAGAATTCATTAAAATTGTTAGGAAAATTTTCTATTTCTAGTAAAATAAGAGATGAGATAATTTTCAAAATGTTTTAATAGGAAGGGGAACATGATGGAGATGAAAGAGAATACTAGGGGAAAAACAGCATTGATAGGTTGGAGCCTAAAGGCTATTGAAGCGATTGACAAGATGGATCGTCCGTATGTGGTTGTTGGTCCGCCTGAATTTCAGGATCATGCTGACGAAAATGGGATTCTGTTTATTCCATGGAAATTTGATCGTTCCATCAAAGAAGTGGATGAACTCTACGAAAAATTGAAGGAACATCATGCTAAAATTACTGTACCTATCTATGAAGAAACCGTTGAATGGGCTGGGGCTTTGAATGCAAAGCTTTTGAATAATCCGCGTCTTTTTAATAAATCAATGTTATTGAGAGACAAAGGCTTGATGAAGCGCAAAGCACAAATGGCCGGCATCAAGGTCGGAGTGTTTGAGGAAGCTCAGAATAAGCAAGATATTTATCGTTTCTTAAGAAGAGTAAATGAGGCTTTATTGAAGATGGATGGAGATATCAATGACCCTATTCATGTAAAACCATTTGATAAAGCAGGTACTGTCGGCCACCGTATGATCAGGAATCCACAGGAAATTGAAGAAATTGATGATTCCGAATTTCCGCTTCTGATGGAAAGCCATTTGGATGGTCAGGAATTCTCATGTGAGGCCTTTATACATAATGGTAAGGTTAAGTTTCTCAATATCACCGAATATGTCAAGCTTGGACACTCTAACTTTGTGCCAGCCTCCCCTTCCCTTGAAGAATGGAGACCGCAAATCAAGGCACTCATTGAAAAGCTTGTGGATGCTTTTGAAATTGAATATGGCATCATTCACCCAGAATTTTTCATTACACCTGATGGAACATTGAACTTCGGAGAGGTTGCTGCCCGGGTTCCAGGCGGTCATATTTTTGAGCATATTGAAAATGTATATGGCTTTAGCCCGTTTCAAGGCCAAATCCTTTGCAGTGATCCTGATACAACCGAAGAAGAGCTTGCCGCCTTTTTCCCTGAAGAAGTGGTGTCTGCAAAAGGGTATTCGGGCAATTTAATGGTCTACCCCAAAGTGAAAATCATTGAAAGCGTGGATATCCCTGAAGGGCTCAAAAATCATCCATATTATGTGCGGGATGATATGTTTATCCCTGCCACTTCAAAAATGAAAGTGGCTGAACGAGTAGGATACGGAAACCATTACGGAACCATTTTCTTCTTTGGTGAAGACAGCACGGTTATGAGGTCTCTTTTGGAAGATTATTTGCATCATGATTTTTATCGGTAAACGATGATTCGTCTTACATAGAAGAAAAGATCAGGTACACATCCATAAATCCTCTGTTTGACTAGACCGTGGTTAGGGAGTGTTACCTCGTCTCGCTATCTGACCGAATGATAAATAAAAGAAGAGGATAATCAATTTCTTAGGAAATAATTGATTATCCTTTTTTCTATGCCATATTACCGTTGTCAAGTTCCCCCTTCTATACAATTACACACGCCCTATGCTCTGTGCCCCATAACTTAATTACAATATAAAAAAACGAAGAAAAACTCTTCGTTTTTATGCTTATTATTAGCGAGAAGTATAACCTGCATCTGCATGAATTGTTGTGCCTGTCACATAAGAGGATGCATCAGAAGCCAACCAAAGACTCGCTTGCGCTATTTCTCGCGGCTGTCCGAAACGGTTTAGTAAACTTAGCTGCGGGGCATATTCTTCTTCTGTGAAGCCGAATTGCTCTAGGGCACCTCGAAGCATCGGTGTATCAATAGCACCTGGGGCAACCGAGTTGACACGAATGTTAAGTGGACCATTTTCCATTGCAGCCACTTTTGTCATACCAACAACACCATGCTTTGCTGCAACGTAAGCAATATTATTTGGCTGTGGACGGAATCCACTAACAGATGAAATGTTAATAATAGACCCACCTTGTCCTTGTTTTTGCAATTGCTGTAATTCATATTTCATACAAAGTGCAGTACCCGTTAAATCAACAGAGATTAGGCGATTCCAGTACGCTTCATCAAATTCAGCTGCTGGTTTATCATCTGGTGTTAAAGCAGCATTGTTTACTGCTACATCTAATTTACCAAATGTATCAACTGTGAATCTAACCATATTTTGAACTTCTTCAGATTTTGAAATATCTACTTTTACAAAAGCAGCTTCTCCACCGTTTTCATTAATAGCATCTGTCACTGCACGTCCTTTTTCTTCATTAAAATCGGCTATGACAACTTATGCTTTTGCTTCTGCGAATAACTTGGCTGTTTCCTCGCCCATACCCATTGCTGCACCAGTAACGATTGCTACTTTTCCTTCTAATACTGGGAAAGTCATCTGAAAACCTCCTGAAAAATTGCGATTTTTTACGATATACATCTTCGATCATCAGTGTTTGTTAAAGTGTTTATTACTATTCAATTTGAATAAAAATGGGTTGAGTTATGACTCCAAGTTATATTTTCAACAAAAATCAACGAAGTTTTTTAACAGTACCAATGATTTTAAGTTTCTACCCTTCTTTAACGATCATCAAACCGTCATCGCGCACAAGCATAATGATCTTTATCTCGATCATGTTTCGACCCCTATGCAGGATGATCGAATGCTCCAATATTAGGCTTTATCTAAAACTCATTTGATGTACTTGGTGGTTTTTTTGCGGGGGTTGCTTGTTCTTGTTTACTTTCATCACTTGCCGATTGCTTTGGGTCAAGATCTCAATTTGTTGTTCCATTTTATCCATATGCCCATAATCCAGCATCTTATCTCTTCCTTTTAAAAAGAGAAAAGTTCAAAAATAATAGTAAATAGAATATCCAAATTGAAATTTAATTTAGACGGGAGATTATCACATGTAAAGCATTTTAGATGTGTTTTACGGGGAAAACCAAGTAGAGAAGGATAAATAAAAGAGAGCTGAATTTCAGCTCAAAAATTAGTAAGCTGGCTCTCCAGTTTCACTTTCAGTTTCTAATCCCATTCCCCTTAGAAGCTGCTGGGTATACGCCAAACTTTGCTCTGTTTGCTGCTGCCATCTGATAACATTATCCATAAATCCTTTAAATTCTCTTGGAGCATTTTCCCTCATAACCCTTAACCATTTAGTTATTTCCTTGTCTTGCTTTAACCCATTATTAACACATGCAACAAGAGCTTTAATAATGGATTCATGAGATTCACCACTCTGCAATCGTTTTGCACAGCCTAATGCTGTAACCCTGTGATAGGAAGCTGGAACAAGATGAATATGCATTTCTGTATTTCCTTTTAGATTTTTAGTGGCAGGAATATGAAATAATTGCGTCGTCATTGAACAAACCATTTGTTCGCCGTTCATACTGTTGTTTAAATACTCCAATACAGAAGACCAGTCTTGCCGATAGTAATAATAACCGTACAATACATTCACCTACTTATAAAAATTCTATACCATTCTATGTATCATTTAGATTTTTGCCCTTAAAAGTTGTCACTTTACATCAGGAAAATATAGTTAAAAACTACGAATAACGATTTTGCAAAATACACCACAATTCAGCTGTTTATAAGCTTCAATCGCTTCTTCAAAGGATAGACTGTATCAATATTTATCTTCGGAGGATTCTATAAATCTAAAAAAATTTCAAAAGATACTTATGATCAAACTTTCATATCCGCATGAATTTGTTATAATGTATGAGGTAAAGATTTTGATACATTAAAAGTAGGGAAGTTGAATAAATTTATGGAAAATAAAGAATTAAGTCCTGTAAAATTAATGTGGAAAATGACGCGTCCACATACGTTAACAGCGACATTTGCTCCAGTCATTTTAGGATCAGTGATCGCTCTATATGAAACAAAGCTCGATTGGCTTTTATTTTTCGCCATGATGCTTGCATGTTTAGCTTTGCAAATCGCGACAAATCTATTTAATGAATACTATGATTGGAAACGCGGATTGGATACTGCTGAATCTGTAGGAATTGGCGGCGGAATTGTACGCCATGGTTTGAAGCCGCAAAATGTGTTAACGGTAGCGATTTTATTGTATGTTTTAGCTGCCATTATCGGTGTGTATATTTGTATGAATAGCAGTTGGTGGTTAATGGTCATTGGTTTATTCGGGATGGCTGTTGGTTATTTATATACGGGTGGACCATTACCAATAGCGTATACGCCCTTTGGAGAGTTATTCTCCGGTTTGTTAATGGGAACAGGCTTTGTATTAATTGCTTTATTTATTCAAACGAATACGTTAACTGTTCAAAGTGTGTTAATTTCTATTCCGCTTGGAATTCTAGTAGGGGCCATTAACATGTCCAATAACATCCGTGATATTGAGGAAGATACTAAAGGCGGACGAAAAACGTTGGCAATTCTTCTTGGCAGAGAAAAGGGAATTATTGCTTTAGCCATTGCATTTGCCGTTTCTTATTTATGGATTGTGGTTCTTGTAGTGATAGGTTATGTCAGTCCTTGGGCATTGGTCGTGTTTTTAACTGTGAAAAAACCAATCTCAGCGATTCAAGGATTCCAAAAAGGAGCTACCGAACCGCAATATATGCGAGTAGCGATGAAATCAACAGCTATGACGAATACGATTTTCGGATTCTTATTATCTGCAGGGTTATTAATTAGTTATTTCTTTTAAAAGAAAAAGCATTCCTTCTGTATCTAAAAAACAGAAGAAATGCTTTTTTATTTTGCTAACTTGAAATACCTCTAAAAAGGCAACAAAGGGGAATATAAAACTCTTTTTGTAAGTTTTTGGGAATCTTTGTCGTATCTATTCCAATTATGTTGAGTTTTTTGCATAATATTACTTGTGTTTGAATAAATTCATTCACTAAACATATAAAGAAAATAGGCAGCTAAAGGAGTTAGGATGAATGTGTACAGAAGTCGATGAATTAGAATGCAGAATTAATCAAATGAGAAAGATTTTGATCTGGGTTGCGGAAGAAACTGGCTTAAATAGTCACAGCACCCTATATTACAGTCAGAAGTTAGACGTGCTCATCACGAGGTATCAAAACGTAAAAATGAAAAATCCAAAAAAGTATATGCAAGATTCCTATATTGACACAAAATGAATGATAAGAATTTTTCCCCTCTTATTTTGGTAGCTGTTAAAATCCACAAGAAGGTGGTAAAACATCTTTTATTTCGTTACATTTATACGCAGATTGAATAAATTCGTCTAAATTTCTTCGATCTACAATCTGTTCAAAGTCGCATGGTGCTCCTAATGTAATCCCTCTTTGACTAGCGACTGAAATAATTAAACCTATTTCATAATACATATTTTTCGTTAAGATTCCTTTTTCAATGTTCCTCATGATTTCACAATAAAATTCAATTAAAAAATCAGTAGGTAACTTTTTATAAAAATTCATTAATTACATCTCTCCTTTTAAACAAGTAATAACCTTTTTTCCAAAATATTTCCATTCATATTCATTATAAATATGTGATGATAAAATATATGTCGAATAAGTAACTTTTATAATAATTTATCAAAAATTAATATTCTATTAATAAAAAGTAACATTTGAAATCCTATCTGTAATCTCATAATAATATTTTTGAAATAAATTTCTAACAGATAGATCTGCCCGGATTGGAGTAGCTTCAAACAGAAAGCAATGCACCTAAAATAATTCTTTTCATTTTCCCCACAAAAAAATAGTATTAGTTTCCACATAATTTAGTAATATAAACATTACTTTCTCTTGAAGGTTTCCTTTAATCCATTCTTTACAGGCACATTCGTTTCTATCAAGCAAAAACCTATGCACTTTGTTCAACTAATATTTTTGCTGTTGCATCCTACCATACCAGATTTAGCACCCGTAACGACAACATAAACTATTCAAACAATAAAGCGATCACTGTGGAAAATTTATTCCAGTCAAACATTTGATGATGCCTATTTCATCAAAAACACTCAATTACGACTATCAAAAAAATGGTATAATTTCCTCTTGTACTTAAGTACATCCATTTATTACAATTCACCTAAACCCTTTAACTTTTGTTCTACAAACAAGTGGTTTTGTTCTACAAAAAAAGCGGGCAGCATTAGCTGCCCGCTTTTTAAAGTTATAACATAGGAATTCGTTATAGTAGAAAGTCTGACAAAATTCAATATATCACTTTAGCTTCTAGACCTCTTTTAAATGCCGATGCTAACACATTTTGAATCTGTTTTTCCTGTTGCACCAATGATCAATCATTTTATCGTTTATCCTAATTCTATTATGACCTACTATTCGTTATGATACCTCAACCAGTAGGGTACATTCACTTGTTATTGGTTTAATATTTGCTTAATGCCTTCTTTAATCGATGTTTGCGGGCGACCTAAAAGCATCTCAAAGGAGCTGTCTTCTACATCTAAATAGCCTTCGCATGCCGCAGCGCGTGTTGAAGCGAGTCCTGCTGCTTTTAAAAATGGAATCCCCATTTTTTCTAATACCCTGTATACGTTGCATCGTCTACATGCTGCACAGTCTCTTCTTTTCCCGTTACAGCTGTTATCGTTTTTGCTAAGCCATCATAAGAAACTGGTTTACCTGATAGCTCATAAATTTTATTCTTACGCTCTTCCAAATTAGGAAAGTAGTATAGTATTGCACCATAAAATCTCAAGTTTTACAATCATCGCTAAAGGATAGGTAGGCTATTCAAAATATTATTCATTCGAAAAAAAATGGTGGTCTCATTGGCCCAGAATAAAGTTCGAGTCTGTACTATTCCTGAGCTTCCCCTCCCTTTAGCCCATAAAAAAACCAGCCTCCGAATGGAAAGCTGGTCTTGCTTATCTATTTACGCTAATTTTTTAACAGTTGTATAGAATTCCTCTTTTTTATTTATGTCGAATCGACCTTCCCATTTAGACATAACAACAGTAGCTAGAGCATTACCGACGACATTCACGACTGTCCGTGCCATATCGAGAAGTCTGTCAATTCCAGCAATAAATGCAAGTCCTTCAAGTGGAATACCTACCGTTCCTAAGGTAGCAAGTAATACAACAAATGAAACACCTGGTACACCAGCGATTCCCTTTGATGTAACCATTAAAACTAGTACTAACGTAATTTGTTGTGAAATGCTTAAATCAATGCCATACATTTGCGCGATAAAGATGGCTGCGATCGCTTGGTACAGTGTAGAGCCATCCAAATTAAAGGAATAACCTGTCGGAAGCACAAACGAAACAATATCCTTTGGACAGCCAAACTTCTCCATTTTCTGCATCACTTTTGGTAGTACGGTTTCTGAACTAGACGTCGAATACGCTAATAACAGTTCATCTTTCAAGATTTTGATAAGATGAAAAATATTGATGCCAACAAGCTTTGCAATACCGCCAAGCACGGCAATAATGAAAAACGCCATCGCTGCATACACGAGGATCATTAATTTTCCAAGCGGCAGTAAGGATTCGAGACCAAATTTTGAAACTGTAACTCCGATCAAAGCGAAGACACCAAATGGAGCGAACTTCATAATCAGGTTTGTCACCCAGAACATTGCATCTGCCACACCTTCAAAAAAGGACAGCACTGGTTTTCCTTTTTTACCAATCGCTGCAATCCCTAATCCAAATAACACGGAAAAGAAGATAATCGCAAGCATATCTCCCTCTACGATTGATTGGAACACATTACTCGGAACAATGTCTACAAGAATATCCAAAACTCCGTGGCTTTGGCTTTGTACCTCTTCTGATGATTGAACATATTGATCGATATCCGTTTTTGAAAGGTTTGACATGTCCACACCTTCACCAGGCTTAAAAACATTTGCTGCCAGTAAGCCGACGATAATCGCAACCGTTGTCACAATTTCAAAATAAAGCAGCGTTTTACCACCAAGCTTACCTAATTGTTTTATATCGCCGCTCCCGGCAACACCTACAATTAACGTAGAAATTATAATCGGTACGACGATCATTTTAATCATATTCATGAAAACGCTACCAATTGGTTGTAAATACGTTTCTACCGCAGGATTCCCGTAGAAAATTGCCCCTATCGCGATCCCAAGGATTAAGCCGACTAGAATTTGGTATGCCAAAGTAAACGTAAACTTTTTCTTCATTAATAAGTCACCCCTTTTTTATGTTCAAAAAGACTCCCATACTAGATAGGTTATTAACATTTTAAAGGTGACCTATTAAATCCTATAAAATCCGACATTTGTTTTTAGATTTTTTTCATAATTTAAAAATAATTCTAATAACTTTGATTGTATTTCTCTAGTGTTTCAAGGTATAGCACTTGAAGGAATTTTTTAACGTTAATTTTTACCTTTGTTGGCTCCGTGTTCCCTTTTTGAATAGTTGTCATATAATTTCGTATTTCTTGAAAATCAAAATAACGGGGTGCATAATATTCAAACTCAGAATTGGTGTAATCTATGATACCAAATGTAGCTAAATTAGTAACGGCTGTCAGAATCGTTCTGCGGATCCGCTGTTCAATTGCTTTACTTTCCTTTTTTATATCAACTGTACTAGAATCCCCCTTACTAGCTACTACCTCATATAAATCTTTTAAAGGCGGCAATTGTGGAGCTCTTTCACCCTGATTCATCAAGTATTCAATGATCCAAATGATATCATCACTTCCCACTTCTCCGATCATCCCCATATCATTAAGGATCGACAGAACAATTTCTTTTACATTTGGCTTTTTTTGCATCGTTTTGGTTAAACCGATATTTGCCAGAGATTCCTGGATGGTTAGTAAAGATTCCTTTAATCTTAATTGCTCTGATACTCTTTTTAAGACACTTTGGATTTCAACACGATTGATCGGCTTATGAATAAAAAATTCTACGCCTATTTTATAGGCTTCACCGACCATTTCCTTGTTTACAATTTGAGAAATCATTATAAATTGACCTTGAAAGCCTTCCACTCTCAATCGTTCAATCGTTTCAATCCCATCTAACTCAGGCATTAATAGGTCGATTAAGACAACGTCAGGCTGTATCGTAAGGATGGGAGAAAGGGCTTTCACCCCGCTTTCTGCCTCACCGACGACCATTCCGAGATGATCTCCCGTGATGATATTTCTCAGCATCGTTCGACTCGCTGTATCATCGTCTACAATAAAAAAACGCAATCACACTCAGCTCACTTTCGGATATTTTTAGTTGGGATGCTAATACGAAATACCGTCCCCTTTTCTCGTGTTTCAATGTGAATTTGTCCTTCAAGTCTATGAATAATTTCTTCTACATGTGATAGTCCAATCCCCGTAGCAGCAACACCTTGTTCATTGAATTTTGTTGTATATCCCGGTTCAAAAATAATTGATACATCCTCTTTTGGAATTCCTTTTCCTGTATCTTTAATAACGAAACAGGTGTGTGCCGATTCCTCGAATAGTTCAAAATGAATCTCACCTTTTTCGTTAATTGCTTCCACCGCATTGGCTGTAAGATTATTATATAAAGCAAGAAGCGGGATTTGTTGATCTGTTTGGAAATCAATGGTTGTATGAGAATGAAACATAATTTTTTTCTTTAACAGTTCACTATATTTTTCATTTGCCATGACAACAAGGTTAAGTACATCTGAAAGAAACAGATGATCATCCCGTTCTCGTAACGTGATTTTCGTAAGTCCTGATAAAATTCGTTGCGAATCTTTTTTAACTTCATGAATTTCTTGGGCGATGGATAATGCTTGAACACTTAATTGATGTAACTCCTTCTTTTTTAACTTTCGATATAAATCATGGCTTGCGGCGGTAATTTGTTCAATATGATTCATTGATTTTTGCAAGTAGAGGGATTCCGCATATAATTCAGAACCGACCTCAAGCATTTCTTGCATCCGTTTCTTATGTTCTGAAACTGTAATGGAACTATATAATCCTACAACAAAGTAGCTTCGGAAGATGGCCACTCCACTTATTAACGCAAATTCTCGAAGGTCTAAATTAGCTTGGTACAACAAACCATGTCGCATAAGCTGTTCGGAACCGTTTCCGATCAAATCGAAAAGGGAAGACCAGGCACCTAAAATAAAGGGATGTGTTTTGTACCTTTCGATTTTAATCAGATGTAAGCCAAGTGCAAAGATAAAATAAAATAAAAAGGCTGGTAAGTGAGTTAATAAGCTTGTTACCGCAACAGCTTCATAAAGAACGATATCCTCAACTAGTCGAAAACAAACGACGATGACGCCCGTAATAATCCCAGTTCGTATTAGAGAAACGGGGGGCCAAATCAAAATAAACAGAAAAAAAGTAATACTCCCTAATCCAAACCGGAACTCCATTCCCTCAAAGGGAACGACTTTAATTTCACTAGCAATCGCCGTCAATAAAGCGGTAACAATTAATGCAACGCCACTCGTTCTGTTAAGATGATGACTGAAAAGTTTGTTTTTAGAAAACATTGCTATCTCCTGTAAACGAAATGATTTTTATTCCAAATATAACAATCTACTAACGAATACATACAAGTAGAATTATAGCATTTCGACCAAACACAATTATGTGGAATAATTCCCCAAATAGTAAGTTGACTAATAGAAATTAAAGTGGCATCAATGGTTGTCGCTTTATTAGGGGATCTTGCTACTTATTGGTTGAGAAAGTATCCATTTGTTCATTTTATTAGTATTCTCTCTTGCCTCCTTTTTTCACGAAATCCCACTCGACCTCTATGTTTTTTCTGACCCTTTGAAGAAGCTGATAGATCTGGTCGATTTCTTCTTCGGAAAATCCACTTAATGCAACCTTATTGGAATAGTCTCCTTCTCTTTTTAAAAAAGGATAAACGTTCACACCCTTCTCTGTTGGAAATAGTTTTTTGATTTTTTTATTTTTATCATCATTTCTTTTTTCAATGAAGCCTTGAATCTCTAGTTTTTTTATGGCACGAGCAGCTGTTGTTCGGTCTACTTTGATCATCTCCGCCAGCTTTTCTTGAATCATTCCTGGATTTTCGCATATGCGCACAAGATATAAATATTGTCCTTTCATAAGGTCATATTCTTTAAATTCGATATTACTGATAGAATCTAACGCCCTGGCGATCATCCCGATTTCACGAAGTATTTCTTTCATCATAAAAAACCCCTTAACTTTTTGTTGCATTTACAACAATATTAATGTTATTAATATTATTATACTTGTTTAAATCAATAAATCCAGAAAGGACTGACGATACATGGAGGTAAAAAGAATAACGGAGGAGCATGACCTGAAAAAGGCATTGCAAATCAGAAACGAAGTATTTGTTGAGGAACAAGGCGTTCCTTTAGAAAATGAATTTGATGAATTTGACACACTTAATGGTACATGTGAGCACATATTAGTTTATTACAATGATCAACCCGTCGGTACGGGAAGAGTAAGAATTGTAGATAGTGTTGGCAAATTGGAAAGAATTTGTATTTTAGAAGCTTACCGTAAATTTGGTCTTGGCAAAACAATAATTAAAAAGTTAGAGGAAATTGCAGCAGAAAAAGGCGTATCTCGGGTCAAATTGCACGGTCAAACACAGGCAGAGGGTTTTTATAATAAGCTTGGTTATTTGACTTCCTCAGATGTATTTATAGAGGAAGACATTCCGCATGTTTTAATGGTTAAGGATTTTTGCGCTAAAAAGCTATGACAAGGAAGAATAAAACGACATTCACTTTTTATGTGCTAGGAAATTTGATTCTAACCTTTGGTATTTCTCTTACGATTGTTTCAAACCTTGGAACATCACCTTATGATGCCCTTTTGGTCGGGCTATCAAAAGTTGTAGGTCTTACTGTCGGAAGCTGGGAAATTATCATCGCTTTCATACTCATATTTTGTAATTCGCTCTTAAAAAGACAAAGACCAGAATTATTAGGACTAATAACCGCATTTATAACAGGGATTGGCATTGATTTGTGGCTATTTTTATTAGATGATTTTATCATACCTGAACTTTGGATCAGTAAGCTCATTTGTTTTGGGGCGGGTTTGATCGTTTTAGGGTTTGGAACGGCCATTTACTTACAAGCAAATTTTGCTCCCATGCCACTAGACCGGTTAATGTTAATCATACATGAATTAACGGGATTGAGTATTTTATTATCCCGAACATTCTTATATCTTCTATTTTTAATAATGGCATTGTTATCCAATGGACCAATCGGCATTGGAACTTTATTAACCGTTTGTTTAGGAGGTCCGATTCTAAATTACTTTATGAGATTTACTGAAAAGATATCAGATCTCATTGATTATAGTAAGCATAATCAAAACCATTCTGTGTAGAATGGTTTTGACAGACTTTTTTTGGATTTGGCTTAGATTTTAATTGAATAGATCGTTTCAATTTGTTTACAATGAAATTAGGCAAATGAATAATGAATAGAAATGGGGCGAAGCAAGTTGATTAATATCTTGGGTCAAGTCATGCTTTATGTAAATAATCAAGACGAGTCATTACAGTTTTGGACAGAAAAAGCTGGGTTTACCCTCCTTTCTAAGGAGGATACTGGCGAAGGAATGAAATGGTTTGTCGTTGCTCCAACGAATGATGCGCAAACAAGCATCGTTCTCCATAACAAGGAATTAGTTGCCAAGATGTCGCCTGGAGTTAATTTGGAAACTCCTTCTTTAATGTTTTTCTCAGAAAACATCGACAAGCTCTATAACGACTTTTTAGAAAAAAATATAACTGTTGGAGAAATTGTCAAAATGCCTGGGGGCAGAGTATTCAACTTTGCCGATAATGAAGAAAATTATTTTGCCGTGATGGAAAAAAAGTAACATAGGTACAATATGGCATGAGCCCGGTACAATACCTGGCTCATGCCTATGCTTATTTAACAATCACTCGACAAGTTCTTCATTCATTTCATTTTCCCCTGAAATTCGTTATGCTTTTTCATCTCATTAATTGTTTCTTCTATTTCACTTATGTAATGATCAAATAGATGATTATTCCCTGATGTGCCGAAATTCTTTTTATCGATCGAATTGAGCAAAGCAATAACCCCTTTAAACTTTAAATCATCCAAAAACGGGATGTCGCTTTCCCCGCTGATTTCACCTTTTACGCTAAGCTGCCCTTTGTCATTCTCCATGTTAAATGAGAATGTTTGTAAATGATCGATATTCAATGATTGTCACTCCTTATTGAAAAGCTCGAAAAGCATAATAAATCGAATATCCAAAATGTGATACTTTCATTAAGGAAGCTCTTTTTGAATTTCTTTCAAACCGACCACTTTATAATACAAACCCGGTCTTTTACGAATGTAAACCGAGTTAGACGAACAATCCCAGTGGTCATACAATTCGAATAAATTTAAGCCATTTTCACAGTCTTTCACTTAATATTTATAAGATTGTCCGCCATCAATTGGAATTACAACTGCGTTAATGAAGTTTGCTTGATCAGAGAGAAGGAATGCTACTAAATAAGCCACTTCTTCTGGTTTACCGAAGCGTTTCATTGGGTTTGGCTCAACAAATTGCTTCCCTACCTCTTGCCAATTGTCTGGATCGATTTGTTTTAATGAACCTTCGACCATTGGTGTCATGATTGCTCCTGGTGCAATGGCTTTGACGCTTATACCGTATTGACCATATTCAATTCCAGAATTTCTTGTTAAGCCGACAACCCCATGCTTACTTGCTGCGTACCCTGACTGATTACCTACACCGCGGATCCCGCCAACCGAAGCTGTATTAACGATCGACCCAGAGCCTTGTTTTTTCATTACTTCTAGCACATATTTCATCCCAAAAAACACACCATTTAGGTTAACACCTATTACTTTACGGAACTCGTCAATTCCATAATCTTCGGTTGGATTCTGCTTCCCTTCTATTCCTGCATTATTAAAGAATGCATCAATTCTACTGAATGTTTCCACTGTTTGATTAACATAATTTTTAACTGCTTCTTCATTTGAAACATCTGCAGTAACTAAAAGCACCTCTGCATTTGGTACAGCCTCTAAAATTAATTTCTTGGTTTCCTCTAAAGAATCACTATTTAGATCTACTAATGAAAGCTTTGCCCCTTCTTTAGCAATTTGTAAAGCAGATGCTTGACCTAGGCCAGAGCCTGCTCCTGTAATTAATACGACTTTACCATCATATCGACTGCTCATTATGTATGTTCCTCCGTTCTGATAATAGCTGCAGCCTTTTCCTGCCTGCCATTCTAAAAAAGCTCTTCTCCTACATCATTAGGTTAACTCGTTTGAAGAATCGATGATATTTTCCCCAAAACGTTTTTTAATATTTATCGCAGCAAATATATTTACTGTTCGCTTTTGATGAAATTATAAGAATAAACCAAATTAGTTATGGAAGCTTATAAAGATAAGCTCTAATTTCCAAGCGGCGCCCCCTTAATAAGGGCCAATTTTTTTCTAAAATAAAAACATTGAAATAATGACAATACTATAGAAAAAGGAGAAATAGACATGGCAGAAGACATTGTAACAAATGAAACAAGCGAAGAAAAAACGAAAGTTGTAAAAGCAGAGGTAGGCAATACGATTTTAATCAAAAGTGGAACAGAGAAAGGAACAAAAGCGAAAGTGGTTGTGGTTCGGGATAACTCTGTTATTGTTGATTACGGGAAAAACCCAAAAACAGGCGAACCTTACAAAACGATCGTTAATCATAAAAATTATAAATTGGTTAAGTAAGAATTTACATCAAAATAATTTAATACACTATATAACCAGGGGAAGAAGCTTATTCTTCCCCTAAATACTTCATGTATAATTTACGAGAAATGTATTTTGATAACGGTACTTGGTTACACTATGATCAACTCGCATTTAAAATGGTGACTCTACTCAAATCCCAATACAAAAAGCCACGCTACATACACGTGGCTAATATACTAACCTTTCGAAAATGTCCTAACAGTAACCGAAATTTATCTTCAAAAAATTGTTTCATAACTATAAGTCTTTATCTATAGTATCCCTATACCTACTCATCCATCTATCAATCTTTTATAAACTATCAAGGGGGACTTTATTTATGAAGGGGTTAACTTAAAAACTCTATTCTAATGTAAATTTAATTAATCTAACAATTCAGTATATTTTTGGTATAATTTTATTGTAAAATCTTGTATTTATCAAATATTGGGAGACGAAAAATGGGATTATTTTTTGAATTATTAGGCTCAATCGGTACTTTTTTACTTCCTTTTCTTAAAGAAGTTTCTGAGGAAGAAATAGAAAAAAACATTACATTATTAAAACGTTATCAATGGTTTATGACACAGTTGGAAAATGAAAAACATAAAAATCTTATCTATAATGATATTGATGTTCGTTATATAATTGGAAAACTCAACCCTAAGAAAATGGAAAAAAAATCTTACAACAACAAATATCAATTTAAAATTAATAAGATTCTTCAAAAAAAAAAACAATCTAGACTACTAATCGTTCTTAACAAAAATACTAGTCAAAAATCTACTAATTTGATCACTACATCTTTTAGAAAACAACCATTTAAAAAATAAGCGAGCTTGTTCACCCTTATCAAAATAACAAGCTCGCTTACACAATTTTTACATAATTAATAAAGATACATTCTTCTATTACTTAATACCTTAATAAAAGAACCCTCTCTTCCCTTCAAATAAGAGATTCATAAAATAGACAACTTTAACACATACCTTATTGTATATTTATTTTAACGAATTTTCGTTTACCAATTTGTACGATTAATCCATCGGTCATCAAAAGTTGTAAGTTCGTATCTTCGACCTTGTTTCCATTTATCCTAACTCCCCTATTCTCAATCATTCTACGGGCTTCACTTTTAGAGTTTAATAGTTTTAAATCAACAAGCAGGTCTATGATGGTTGTTTCCATCTTTCCATTCCAATCAATCACTGGAATCTCATCAGGTAATGACCTATGTTGAAAGACTGAGATAAAATGTTGTTCTGCGCTTTCCGCCGCTTCTAATCCATGGTACATTCTAACAATTGTCTTACCTAATAACATTTTTGCATCTCTTGGGTGCAATACACCTGTTTCGATCTGATCTTTAATGGTTTGAATTTGTTCAGGAGTAAAATCTGTTACTAATTCGAAGTACTTATTCATTAATTCATCTGGAATGGACATCGCTTTTCCGTACATTTCTTGTGGACTTTCATCAATACCAATGTAGTTTTTCTTTGATTTAGACATCTTCTCAACACCATCAAGCCCCTCTAATAATGGCATTAACAAGGCTACTTGCTTTTCCTTCCCAAACTTTTCTTGAAAATGTCTTCCCATCAAAATGTTGAAGTGTTGATCTGTTCCACCTAGTTCTATATCACATTCTAATACGACGGAATCATATCCTTGCATTAGAGGGTAAAAGAATTCATGCAGAGAAATTGGTTTTCCAAAAGCAATTCGTTCTTCAAAGTCATCTCTTTCTAATAGCCTTGCGACGGTGATTTTTCCTGCTAGTTGAATGACATCTTCAAAGTTTAATGTTGATAACCATTTTGAGTTATAATGCAGTTCGACTTTTTCCATATCGATAACCTTTGCAAATTGTTCGAAGTATGTTTTCGCATTATGCTTAACCTCTTCATCTGTTAATTGTTTTCGAGCAACAGATTTTCCTGTTGGATCGCCAATTTTTCCGGTAAAGTCACCTATAATGAGTTGGATGATGTGACCATTTTCTTGAAACTGCCTCATTTTGTTAAGGACCACAGTATGGCCAAGATGCACATCTGGTGCTGAAGGATCTAAGCCTAGTTTAATTTTTAGTGGTTTATTTTCTAAAATGGATTTTGCAATTTTATTTTCTAACTCTTCCGTTGGAATAATCTCTTTTACGCCTTGGCTGTAAATTTGCATTTGCCGCCTTACTTCTGTAAGTTGTTCCTCGTTTAATTGTTCAATGAAATGACTCATCTTTGTTCCTCCTAAAAAATAAAAATAAAAAAACCACATCCCTAATAAAAGGGACGTGGTTTAACTTTTGCACGCGGTACCACCCTTATTGAAGGAAATCATCCTTCCACTCAACGATTAACGGCTCGTCCGTTCTTTGCTGCTTTATGTTTCACAAAGAAAGCTCAAGGAATGTAATTCGTGTTATCTTTGTGCCGATTCTCACCAACCATCGACTCTCTGTTTACAGGGAGATAACGACTACTGGATTTCCCATCATTGCTTTTTCAATATGTAATTGTTGGTAATTAGAAATGATTTTCTCGAATGACTTTTCTTAGTAATTTAGTCATACTCTTTTGTTCATCTATTGACAATCCAGAAACAATCTCGATTTCGCCTACATGGAATCGCGGATATAGCTTCTCCATCACTTGCTTTCCCTTGTCGGTTAACGCAACGAAAGTCATCCTTCTGTCCCTAGTGTCACTTTTTCTATAACATAGCTCTTTTCGTTCAAGTGTTTTCGTTATATTACTTACTGTGGCTTTTGATACACCTGCTGACTCAGCTAATTTTTTCGTCTCGATGGATTCCCAAATCCACAAATCATATAGCATCGAAAATGCCGTCCATGATAACCCATATTCAGATAAGACTTCCCGTTCCATTTTGTTTCTTAACCCTTGTGCGACCCGATAGACATTTGTAACAACTGCAATCGCATCTAGATTTAGCGAGTGAATCGGGATTTTCGTTAACTGATTGATTGTCTCCATTTCTTCGGGAAGCAGTTCCCCATCCTCATTAAATAAATGAATATTAACCCACCTCATTAAGTTTTCATAATCGTTAGCTATGAAACGATATTATCAAAAAATATAAAAGAATGCAACATCGTTAGTAAGACAAATCCATCCAGATTCCTGAAAGACAAAAATAAACCTAGTTGTACTAGCTACACACTAATGTTGACTATCTCTTTTCGTTTCACATCTTAACTCGATGAGGACTGCCCCCTTTTCAGTTTGGGACAGTCTCCACTTCCTTAATTAATAAAAGCCCCAGTATAAAATTCTTTTTCTCTCCCAACTTCCGCTGATGTTCCTTCTGCGAAGATCATCTCGCCTGCAATTCTGCCTTCAGGGCCCAGGTCGATAATCCAATCTGATTCACGAATGAGGTCAGGATTATGCTCAACAACGATGACTGTGTTACCTGCGTCAACTAACCGATTTACTAATAATGGTAATTTTTCGACAACTGTTGGATGAAATCCAGTTGATTGCTCGTCTTATAAGTAAAGGAGATGGTTTCAGATCCAGTAGGTCGGTATTGGGGAAAGATGGACCTTCTAACACCTTCACGTACCCGGAAAATGGGTATCGCAGGTATCACCGCATACATGTCCGTTAAGTGATGATGATTCGCACCTTAAGAACAGCCGTTTATTCATTGGATATCATTAAGGAAATTATCCAAGAATTAGACCAAAATAATCTGGAGCAAGCACGGCAATTTGCTCAAAATTCCATCTCTTATTTGAATAAAATAAATCATGATCAGTTTCGTGGTGCACATTATTTATATCAATTATGCAGGAAGCTGAACTTATTAGAAGATAAATGGCAACATGCCTATCCCCTATTAGAAAACCCTCAGCAGGAAAAGGAATATTAAGATTTCGTGGCATGAGCCAAACGACAGGCTTTTGTTCCTATCGTACAGGCTTGTCCGCTCATTTTCCGTATACATTACAATCAATTTTTAAATTCATCCAATCTCGCGAAAAATTCCTGCAGAAAATTGTAAAATAATTTTTCAGTTGGAAGCAGGACTCGTTCCTTCGGGGTAATCACACCTACTGTTCGGGTTACATTTGGTTCAACCAATGGGATTTTCACGGTTGAGCGCGGCAGGCTATCAACTAATGTGACTTCAGGCATTAAGGTCACACCGAGTCCAGCTGACACAAGCCCTTTCAATGCATCAATATCATCACCCTCAAACGCTACAGTTGGCGAGAAGCCAAGATCCTGACAAGCATTTACAACCATATCGCGAAAGACGAATCCTTCAGGCAATAAACAAAATGGTTCATCAACCAATTCACGAAGTTTTATCGAGGATTTTTTGGCAAGACGATGGTGAATAGGCAAAAGTGCGACAATATTTTCTGTAAACAATACTTTCCGGTTAATTTTTTTCTCTTCAAGTGGCAATGGACCAATTAATGCCAGATTAAAGTCCCCTTTAATCACACCGTCAATTAATTCGCGGTACAATCCTTGTTTGAGATGAAACTTCGCTTCAGGGTAGCGTTCTCTAAACGCATAGATCGCCGTTGGTAATGTATATGCTGCAAGACTAATCGGAAAAGCAATTCGTATCGTACCTTTTTCCGGATCTAAATATTCCTCAACCTCACGTCTTGCATCATCCATCACATTCATTGCGTGTTTCATTCGTTCATAAAATATTTTTCCAATTGGTGTTAAATGAACTCTTCGTCCTTCTCTTATGAACAAGTCTACACCTAATTCGTTTTCTAAATTGACAATTTGTCTGCTGACAGAAGATTGTGCTACATGTAAGGAATCTGCGGCTTCTGTTACATGTTCCCGTTCAGCAACTTCCATAAAATATCGGATTTGTTTAAAGTCCATTTTTACTCCCCCACATTCATTCATGCAAAAAACGCATTAATATTATCGTTTCTTTATATTGATTCGATCGTTTTTTTAATTATAAAATATTTAATAAGAATTGTTGAGGTAAAGCTAATTTTTAATGATACATTTATAAAATTTTATCATAAACCATAAATAGGAGACTGATGCGTATGAAAACATTAGAAAATATTCAACAAACGTATACAGAAAGTGTACAACATTATATTGCACAAGTATTTGAAACGGTTAAAAAACGTAATCCTCATGAAATGGAGTTCCATCAGGCTGTTAAAGAAGTCTTTGATTCTTTGATCCCTGTCCTCGTAAAAAATCCCCATTATGTCAATCAAGCTATCCTCGAGAGAATCGTTGAACCTGAAAGAGTTATCTCTTTCCGTGTCCCATGGGTCGATGACGAAGGCAATGTGAAAGTAAACCGCGGCTATCGTGTGCAATTTAACAGTGCAATTGGACCATATAAAGGTGGCCTTAGATTTCATCCATCTGTTAACGCAAGTATTATTAAATTTTTAGGGTTTGAGCAAATTTTTAAAAACTCTTTAACTGGTCAACCAATCGGCGGCGGCAAGGGTGGTGCTGATTTTGACCCTAAAGGAAAATCAAATGGAGAAATCATGCGTTTTTGTCAAAGCTTCATGTCAGAACTTAGCCGCTATATCGGACCTGACACGGATGTTCCAGCAGGTGATATCGGTGTTGGCGCAAGAGAAATTGGCTTTTTGTTTGGACAGTATAAAAAAATGCGCGGCGGCTTTGAAGCAGGTGTATTAACTGGAAAAGGCATTGGTTACGGCGGCAGCTTAGCACGTAAAGAGGCAACTGGTTATGGTACTGTTTACTTTGTTGAAGAAATGTTAAAAGATAAGAATCTTAGCTTTAAAGGCAGCACAGTTGTTGTGTCAGGTTCAGGAAATGTTTCGATTTATGCGATCGAAAAAGCAATGCAACTAGGTGCAAAAGTAGTGGCATGCAGTGATTCAAATGGATATATTTATGATAAAAACGGTCTTAACCTAGAGACTATAAAACATATTAAAGAAGTAGAGAAGCTACGAATCAGTGAGTATGTAACAGAGCATCCTGACGCGATTTATACTGAAAATTGCAATGGCATTTGGTCAGTACCATGTGATATTGCGCTGCCATGTGCAACACAAAATGAAATTGATCACCATTCAGCACAATTATTAGTTTCAAATGGTGTAAAAGCGGTCGGAGAAGGTGCAAACATGCCATCTACTCTAGAAGCTATTGAAATTTTCTTGGAAAACAATGTGTTATTCGCCCCTGCTAAAGCAGCAAACGCTGGCGGTGTTTCTGTATCAGCATTAGAAATGGCTCAAAATAGCACAAGACTCTCTTGGACGTTTGAAGAAGTTGATAGCAAATTACATCAGATTATGAAAAACATTTATACCAACAGCAAAGAAGCTGCACAACAATACGGCGCTCCTGGTAACCTTGTTGTCGGTGCAAACATTGCTGGATTTGTAAAAGTCGCTGATGCGATGATTGAGCAAGGAATTATTTAATATGTTTCCTGTCCCCTCTGTAATGTGATTATTTACTATTGAGGATGATCGGTACCTGATGAGAAAAATTAGATACTATTAGAAGCTTGTTCATTAAAGCTGTTTGCTACTTACTGATCAATAAACATTCCTTCCCATTTAGAGGATCCCTCTCGGGGAAGGAGTGTATTAATGAGCCAATCAACGTAAATCAACGTTCGAAAATTATCCAAATAAAAAGGCTGCTTTATTCCAAAATCGATTCGGAAATAAAGTAGCCTAAATAATAGTTTTTAAATGTATGCTTCCTCATAATCCGTCACTTTTTTTACACGATTAGCATGTCTCCCTCCTTCAAAAGAGGTTGTTAGCCAAATTTTCGCAATTTCACGAGCTAATCCTGAACCAATCACACGCTCACCCATAGCCAATATATTGGAATCGTTATGCTCTCTTGTAGCCTTAGCGCTAAACGTATCATGTACAAGTGCACAGCGTACTCCCTTTACCTTATTTGCTGCTATGCTCATTCCAATACCTGTACCACAGATTAAAATCCCGCGGTCTACTTCACCTTTTGCTACTTTCTCAGCTACTGTTAGCGCATAATCTGGATAGTCAACAGATGTTTCACATTCACATCCCAAATCTATAAAATCTATCTTCATCTCCTTCATCAAGGAGATCATTTCCTTACGAATGGATATACCGCCATGATCAGAAGCAATTGCTACTTTCACTCAACTTCCTCCTATTCTCTTTTCATGATTTTTTTAAATTCTACATTTTTCACTCTGGATATCAACTAATCAGTTACATGACGAAATAAAAGGCTGCCAAGATTTCCCGGGCAGCATGAATATATCACGGTCATTTTATATCCTATTTTTTATTTAGTATTTATGTTATTTTGCAGCTTTAGCAGCTTCTATTGCTGCATGATAGTCAGGATGATTGGTTACTTCATTTACATACTCTACATATGTCACCCTGTCACTTGAATCAATGACAAATACGGCACGTGCTAATAAGCGTAATTCTTTTATATGAACCCCATAAGCTTCACCAAATGAAAGATCACGGTGGTCGGAAAGTGTTTTTACGTTTTCAAGTCCATTTGACCCGCACCATCTATTTTGGGCAAACGGTAAATCAACGCTAATGGTTAACACTTCTACTTGACTTATATTAGCTGCATCTTCATTAAATCGTCGTGTTTGAGTATCACAAACCTCTGTGTCTAGAGAAGGCACTACCGAAATTAAACGAACCTTTCCTTTTGAATCTGCAAGTGTTATAGAAGATAAATCATTTGCAAGCACTGTAAAATTAGGTGCTATGTCTCCAACTTTCACTTCATTTCCTTGTAATGAAACAGGTTTATTTTTAAATGTAATCGCCATACCATATTCCTCCTATTAAATGAAATACAATGTTAATTAATTCTATAATCTAGCAATCCAACATTTATAGAATGATCATAAAATTTTCACTTGGATTTATTTTGTCTATTTGAATTTGATTCTAGGGACCAGAGTTTTTTGCAGACGTTTATTACAGATTTAGTCAATGACACTTGCTTGCTTTTCTATAGCACAATTCGTACAGATTCCGAACCACGTTTTAACTCCTTCCGAGCTATCAATTGTGTCAATCACTTCTCCGCATTCTTGACATAAAATTGTATTTTGTTTTACATTTAATTCCACAGACATACCTTTTCCCCCATAGTTTTTGTTTTATTAAAACCCTTTCATAAACACACAACGGAATAAGCGCGTCATCCCTCTGATCATTTTACAAACATATATAGATGGACATTTTAACTTGTTTTTTCTAGTTTCTTTTCAACTTCCTTGCTTAAAGCCTTTCCTGACTGTTTTACCAAGAAGACTATAATACAAGAACTTAAGATCATACTGATTCCTAAGAAAATCATACTTATATTAAAGGATCCTGTTGTATCCTTAATATATCCCACAATGTATGGTCCAAAGAATCCTCCTAAATTACCTATACTGTTAATAAGGGCAATCGCACCTCCAGCAGCAGCTCCAGTTAAGAAAGAAGGTGGAATCGCCCAAAATGGAGAATATGCACCAAATGCGCCGCACAGTGCGATGGTTAGAAATACAAATGATAAGATGATACTTGTATCAGCAACATAGCTGCTAATCATCATTGCAATAGCACTTATTGTTAAACAAAAGGCTACATGCCAACGTCTCTCATTCTTTTTATCAGAATGGTTTCCAACTAGAATCATCACCACCATGGCACAAACATACATAAGTCCTAAAATCCATCCCATATTTTGCATACTGAGTGATGTTGTCTCAGACAAGCCTTGTGAAATCGTTGGTAAAAACATATTTATTCCGTAATAGCCAACCATCCAACAAAAATATCCTACAGATAAGATTAATACGTCACGATCCTTCAATGCCTGTGCAAATGTATAATGTTTTACTTGCTGTTTTTCAAGATTTTCTTTTGTCGTAATGTCAATCAGCCATTTTTTCTCATCTTTGTTTAACCATTTTACATCTTCAATTTTGTCATCGAGATAAAAATAACTTATCACACCTAAGATAAAGGCTGGTATCGCTTCCAAAATAAACAGCCATTGCCATCCAGCCATTCCTAACCAGTCAATACCTAATAAAAAAGTTGAAAGTGGCGCACCTAATGCATTTGCTCCCGGGATCGCCAACATAAATCCTGCAATCGCTTTCGCATGATGTTTCGTTTGATAAAAACCACTTAAGTAATAGACCATACATGGATAAAAACTAGCCTCGGCAATCCCCAATACAAATCGTGCCACATAAAACTGCAATGGAGTTTGTACAAAAGCCATTAAAACTGCAACAATAGCCCAAGTAACCATAATTCTGCTAATCCATTTTCTTGCTCCAACTTTTGTCATCATCGCACTTCCTGGTACTTCTAAAAGGAAATAACCAATGAAAAAGATTCCTGCTCCTAATCCAAAGACTGCATTTGAGAAACCTAAATCTTTGTTCATTTGCAAAGCTGCAAATCCAATATTCACCCTATCTAGTATGGCAATAATAAAACATAGAAATAGAAATGGAATTAATCTTAATGTAACTTTTTTAGTCGTTGTACGCTCTAATGTGTGTTGATCCAATACAATTCCTCCTTTAGTTGCCTGTTTATTCATTTCATGATTTCATATCACCTGAGTTTAGAGAGAATAGTAGTATCTTTTTCTCATTGCCAATGAAACTACTAAAATGACAAGTGATGTCTCCCCTCTTCAAACGCTTACATTTTTTTCACAGCAAAATCTAAATGATGTTATGTCAAATAATTCCTCAATAACTTCTCTATATGGAACCGTTTATTGCTATTGTGAACGATTACATTTATCCCTTCCATCCTTTCTATTTTTGTATTCTTGTTCACTTGTCTACTAAGTTACTTATATGTTCATTATACGTTTGCCAGTTTTATTTGTCAATATATTGATGAAATAGTCTAAACATTTTATAAAACTCATCATTCTTATGTAGGACACTTTAAACCTTGAAATACTAAAAACCCCCTTAATATTTAAAAGGGGGTTTTTAGTATTGTATAATTTTCAACTGCAGAAATTTCATTTATTAATCTTTCCAATACCGGTCATATAAGTTTTGCATATGATTCGTCATAATTTCGACTGCTTCTTTTTCGTTATGATCCTCAATCGCTTTAATAATTAATTGATGCTCTTTAAAATTAACATCTCTATAGTCTGGACGTGTGACGGTACGGTCGCGAATAAATTTCCACATTTCTTGTTGTTTCATTGCATTATTAATAGCGGCCATCATGTTGATAAACAAATCATTATGAGAAGCCTTTGCAATGCCATAATGTAATTTTTCATCTGTTTCTGGTACATATACACCAGCTTTAGTTTCTTTCTCCATCTCTTCGATTGTCCTACGAAGTTCCTCTATGTCTTCATTCGTGGCTCTTTGCGCAGCAAATTTTACGATAAGAGGCTCAATATTCATCCTTACCTCAACGATATCCTCAGGGGAAATAGAATTGAAAAATATGGCTGATTGAGACCTATCAGGTGTAACCTGAGTATTTTTCACATAAACACCTTCGCCTTGACGGGAATAGATAATTCCATTTAGTTCCAACGCACTAAGTGCCTGACGAATTGGGGCACGGCTTACACCAAACTGTTCACATAATTCTCTTTCAGCTGGAAGTTTATCACCTATTTTAAAAGAACCCGATTGGATTTCTGAAAGGATTTGGCTATAAATTTGCATATATAATTTCTTGCTGGATACCGGATTAAAACTAATAATAACCACTTCTCTCCATATTGTGTTCAAATTAACATTTTTAATTAAGAATAATTATATAGAAATTTATTTAAAAGGGCAATAAACTTAAATTTCGAATGAATCTAGGGATTTTTAATAAAATCTCTATTTGGATTCTGTTCCTTGATTTGATCTTCTTTTTTTCATCAAACTAATAGACAGGCATTCCTGTTGGAATGCCTGTAAAGTAAGGGACTATATCATTAATCCATATGTGATCCGCCGTTAATATCGATTTCTTCACCAGTAATATAAGATGCTTCTTCAGAAGCTAAGAAAGCAATTGTTGTTGCTATTTCTTCTGTTTCACCTGGTCTGCCCATTGGTATTCCAGCAATCACTTGTTCAGCATCTTCTTTAGGCAATGATTTCCATATTTCAGTATTAACAAGGCCTGGTGCAACACAGTTTACTGTAATTCCGTCTACTGCAACTTCACGTGCCAAATTCTTAGAGAATCCTAGGACAGCAGCTTTGGATGCTGAATAATGTGCTCCCCCGAATACCCCTCCTCCTCTTTTAGCAGATACAGAGGAAAGGCTTATAATTCTACCAAACTTTTGTTTTTTCATTTGTTCTAATACCGCTTGAGAGCATAGGAATAATCCAAACATATTGACATTAAAGACTTTTGTGATATCTTCAATTGTCATATCTTCAACTGTCACTTTTTGTGAAATTCCTGCATTATTGACAAGAATGTCAATCCGTCCATATTCTGCTAGAACTTTTTCAACCATAGCATCAACTGATTCTTTGTTCGTTACATTTAGTTCTACACCTAATGCTTTTCCACCAGCTTCTTGAATCGCTTGAACTGTATCTTGAATCCCATCTGCATTTAAATCAGCGATTACAACGGCTGCTCCTTGCTTTGCAAGTGTTAGGGCAATTGTACGGCCAATCCCTTTTTTTGATCCGCTTCCTGTAACGATAGCAACTCTATTAGTTAATTCAAACATGTTTTTAGTCTCTCCTCAAAATAAGATGATTTTTTAAACTATTTCTTTTTTACTTAGGCTCTGTTAAACATGGTTGTTGATTTTCGCTACAGGTGTTCGCTCCAATCAACAAAGTGATCGAAAATCAACATTAAGCTTTAACATAGCTTTTACTTAAAGTATTTCTTTTGCAGTAGCAATAATATTTTCAACGGTAATACCATTAAGTTCTAACAGTTTTTCATATGGTGCAGATTGTCCGAACTGATCTTGCACACCTATTCTTCTTACGATGCCCTTACCTTCTTCTGCAACAACTTCGCAAACTGCACTCCCTAGACCATTTAAAATCGTATGATCTTCCACTGTAATTATCTTTCCAATATTTATACATTCCACAACTGCATCTCGATCTAGAGGTTTAATTGTGTGCATGTCTAATAGCTTTACAGAAATACCTTCATTTTCTAATTGCTTCGCAGCTTGTAATGCAAGATGAACAGTATCACCATTCGCGATAATTGCTATATCATTACCATCTTTTAATTGTTTTGCTTTACCAATTGTGAATTCTTCATTTTCATCGTAAATGATTGGAATCGTATCTCTAGTAAAACGTAGATAAACAGGTCCATAGGTCTTTGCTGCCTGCTCGACAAGTTTTCTAGTAGAGTAATAGTCAGCTCCCATAATAACCGTCATATTAGGAAAACTTCTTAACACACCCATATCTTCGATCGCTTGGTGACTTCCTCCATCATTTGCAGGAGTTAACCCGCCATGAGAACATGCAATTTTTACATTTAAGTTGGGATAACACACTTCTTGTCTAATTTGCTCAGCCATTCTTAATGAGCCAAACACAGCGTAAGTGCTTACAAAAGGGATCTTACCAGTTGTAGCAAGTCCAGCAGCGAGACCGGCAGCATTTTGCTCAGCAATTCCTACATTAATATGCTGTTCAGGTAATTGCTTGATAAAATTGCTTGTTTTACATGATTTTGCAATATCTACATCAATAACATAAATATCTTTATTTTCTTTTCCTAGTTTTACGATTTCATCACCAAAGGCTTCTCTTGTCGCTTTTTTTGTTGTGAGCGTTTTTTCCATGATACTCATTATTTTAAACCTCCTGCGATTTCTTCCATTGCCTGATTAAATTCTTCGTCATTTGGAGCAATCCCGTGCCATTCGGCGATATCTTCCATGTAAGAAACGCCTTTCCCTTTTACGGTATCAAGTACGATACATTTTGGTTTTCCATTTTTCAATTCTCTAATTTCATCTAATGTTTCAACAATTGCTTCCATCGAATGTCCATCAATTCGTTTTGTTTCAAAGCCAAAAGCTTCAAATTTCTTCTCAAGATCTAAAACTGGCATAATCTCATCACAGAAACCATCTATTTGAAGTCTGTTATTATCTACAAAGACAACTAAATTATCGAGTTGGTACTTCACTGCAGTTTGAGCAGCTTCCCAAATTTGACCTTCCTGACACTCACCATCTCCAACTAAAGAGAACACTCGATAATCTTTTTTATCTCTTTTACCTGCGATTGCCATCCCTACTCCACAAGAAAGTCCTTGACCAAGTGAACCTGTTGAAATATCAATTCCCGGACACTTTTTCATATCTGGATGTCCTTGGAAAGGAGAACCGTACTCTCTTAATGTGTAGATCGTTTCATATGGGACATATCCAAGTAGAGCTAATGCTGAATATTGGATTGGGCAAACATGACCTTTCGATAGAACAAATCGATCACGATCTTCCCAAGTAGGATTGCTTGGATCAATGTTCATTTCCTTAAAATATAAAGCTGTCATGAGATCAGCTGCAGAAAGTGAACCTCCAGGATGACCTGATTGTGCTTTGTGAATCATAGTTATAGCTGTTTTCCTCATTTCAACAGCTCTTTCTTTTAATTCTTCAATACTTATATTTTTCATCTTCGCCACCTCATTAAATTATGACTTATTGTGTATAGACCTTAACTAAAGGGCTTACATTATTCCGAGTTGTTCACTTGTCTACTAAGTTACCTTATGATTTTAGTATACCCTCAATCTACTATTTGTCAACATGGATTTTATTTAAATTAATTACAAGTATTTAAGTTTTTTAGAAATAGAACACTAATTGAAAAACTTTTAAGCAGTTCAACAAATTTGCAGCTGAAAAGGCTGGACCCGCTTCCACTAATAGAAAATCGGATGGAGAAATCATATCGTTTTTGTCAAAGCTTTATAATAGAACTAAGCAAATAGATCGGGTCTGAAACAGATGTTCAAGCTGGCGACGGGTTTAGCAGTAGAGAAATCGGGGTTATTAGGTCAATTAAAAATGCTCGGCGGCATTGAAGTTGTTGTTTTGACTGATAAAGGAATTGGTTACAGTGGAATATGACTAAGAAAAGAAGCGACTGGATACGGTACGGTTTACATGTTGATGCAATGCTGCAAGACAACAATTTAAAATGTCAGATAGTACAGTTGTTGTGCCATTAGGATGCTTTCCTATATTGTGGACAGGTATCTCTTCTTATATGGTCATTACGCAGAACAAACCTCCCTCCTCCTTTATCCTACAATGAACTGCAATGTAAGGTTTTGTAGTTAGCACTTCGATTTCTTTCATATCTTCCTGCGCATAAATATTCCATTTCTTCACATCCTTAATATAATGTCATACCACAACTAGAAAAATGTTTGCTGTTGTTTTTCTTTTCTTCACACATTATAATGGCTTTTTAGAATAGTCATGATAAACATTCATCTATACTAGTTATGTGATCTTCACAATAAACTCTTAGTAAAGGCGGTGAGTTCGTTGAAAAATCGTGACAAAAAGTTAAAACGTAAGCGTGATCTTCTTAAAGACTACTTGAAAAATAAGTTAAAAAATTTATTACCAAAGCCTAATAAAAATCCTGCATCAAACCATAAACAAACTTAAGATCCCTTCGCTTTCTTCATACACATTTATCAAAGCCATAACTATTTCACATTTTCATCGTATTTTCTGTTCCACTTTCCCATTCATTCCATATGCTTTATTAATGAGGAGTGGAATTTTATGAAAAATGAACAATTTGATATTGAAACACTTAAACTTATTAGTAATAAACTTGATTATATATACTCCATTGCAAAGGCAAATTACAATGACAATCCTGAATTAATGGATACAATTGAACATTTAGCTAGAGTAGGAAACATGTTTGCCAATAGTAAAATTCAAGAGCTAAAGGGTCATGTCGAAACAGCCAATCCTCAAGGTTTTATCTTAGCTAAGCTCGCAAATTCATATTCTCGGATGAAAGAATATGAAAAACAAAAGGATAGCGAATTTCCACCTTGGGAGCTCTGATGCTCCTTTTCTATACAAGAATAAATCTCTGAACGAAACACGACAACAACCATATATGATCAATATCTGCCATTTTGTACTCAAAATGGCATTTTTCTATTGACACTAATTCTTCTTTTCGAAGAAATATTTTATTTATTTTTTAATACCATTTGATTTTCCAAATATTTTCTGTTACTATAAAGAAGAATTATTTTTGTTCGGTAAGTAAGGAAAGAATAAGTGGTTTAAACTTTTCGCCTTTGATATCTAATTGAGCAACTATAGTATTAAACTGTGGAATATATCCACTCAGGAGGTAATACACATGCAACAAGGTACAGTAAAATGGTTTAACGCAGAAAAAGGTTTCGGTTTCATCGAAGTTGAAGGTGGAGATGATGTATTCGTACATTTCTCAGCTATCCAAGGCGAAGGATTTAAATCATTAGATGAAGGCCAAAAAGTTACATTTGACACAGAACAAGGTCAACGTGGACTTCAAGCTACTAACGTAAACAAAGCGTAATGATAAAAAGGACTCTCCTAGAGAGTCCTTTTTTTATTTTCTAAAATCTGTTAAATAATATTGTTGATAATCCCCAATAAATAAAAGACCTTGGAGGTCCTTTTCTAGATTACTTCCATAATTACACACTTTTGCTGAAGTATTAATATAAAATAGGTGAAATTCCAATTATTTTATTATTCACCTGCTAATGTTTTTGTGAATTCATTTACGTGTTGGCTCATTTCTTTATAACGAGTCCAATGAAGATAATGATGTCCTTCTAAAGTGATTATTTTACTTGAAGAATTTTTACTTAACTGCGTTTGATAAAAAGTTACATTGGATTTACCATCTTCATTTACTTTATCTTCTTCCGTAGTAAAGAACAAGACAGGCATATCAGGTGGGAATGTCAAATCGACTGTTTTATCAATATTATTTTTTATTTCATTTGCTTCATCAACTACATTCTTGTTATAGCCTTTCCAAGCAGAAATGGCTTTGGTCATTTTTAAATTTACTACGGAATAGGTACCATTCTCAGCTAAAGGAAGGAAATCATCTGGAGTCATATATAATGCCAATCGAGCAATTCCAGTTTGTGCAACATAGCTCATATATGCGGGCATTGTTGGAGCCGATTCACCAAAATACTCTATAGCCTGTGGCAAAGTGAAATCAATCCCTATAACCGCTTTAACTTCATCTGGATATTTATTAGCATAATACATACTATAAACCCCAGAAATTGAGTGTGGCATTAATATGTACGGACCTTCTATGTTTGATTTATTTAGAGCAGTTCTAATTTCTTCCACTATATTTTCAACTGTTCGTTCCTTATTAGTTACATCACTCCAACCATATCCAAAACTCTCTACTACGACCACTTTATTATTCTTTGCCATCTTATTTATTAATGGATCGAAATCTAACACAGGTGCGGCTGTTCCTAAACCACTTAATAAAACAATGGTGTTATCTCCTTCACCTTTTGTATACACGTGCATATTCTTACCATCTACTTCAACTAAGTGCCCTAATGGTGAATATTTTTTTTCCTCATATGTTGCCATAATGTGATGGAAAACGAACCAAATAAGAACGAATGCTACAATAAACAAAAAAACGTTTCTTGTAATGATCCATAATCTAGATTTCTTTTTGATGTTCATTATTTCACTTCTCTCTATAAGAATACGTTTTTCTATTTACTTGTAAATTTTAACATAAAAGGCTATTTCCTCGTAAAAATATTCTTGCTTGTTATGAAAATGGGAAAAATTGTTATATTTGATAAGTTGATAATCTTAGATTATTATAAGTTACGTTTGTTGAGACCAGGCAACTATCAACAATCATTTTGCTCTCCGTCGTAATAAAACGAACAACATTGCTCGCATAACAATGGCTACAAGTATACCCATTTTTATGCTTTTGTTCGGACACCTCTTTAAAAATAGGTTCCCTTGCTGAATAATTTTCTAAAAACCAACATAAAAAACCCCGCTTATAAATAAGCGGGGGGAAAACAACATGCTAAAGGTATTAAATGGTTAATGACAGCATAACACATTCATTCTCGAATACCTAATGAAATAAAAAACATTTTTCCTGAGCACATGTGCTCTCCTTCATACAAATAAGATTAAGGGAACTTTTAAGTCTGGTTCATTTGCTTAAAATTAGTTGTCTCACATTAGATACGATCTATCTTAGATTATCGTCCAGAAAATAACACAGCGATCGCTCTTGCCCTAGCCCAGAAATAGTGGCATCCTCCTATTGTTCGAGAAATTCAAAATCATAAAATACAATACATGAATACAATCTTCTAGTTTCACTCTTCCTTATTTTACAAGATGCTTTGACCGATATTGACTAGGAGTGATTCCGACATTTTTTTTGAACACTTGATAAAAATACTTTTGGTTTTCATAGCCCACTTGTGCAGCAACGTCTGCCACTTTACAAGTAGAGGTCCTTAACAATTTTTTTGCGTTGTTCATTCTTGTTAATGTAATATATTCAAAAATCGTTTTCCCAACTGACTTTGAAAATAAGCTGCAAAGATAGGCTGGATTTTTATAAAAAAACTTGCCTAAATCTTCTAAAACGACTGTTTCTCTATAGTTAGTATTTAGGTAATTTTTCATATCCAGGATTAGTTTTTCATTGTAAGAAACTTTATGATCTTCTATATGATTTTTGATCTTAATAACTAAACTCCTTAACCAATGACTGATCTCATCCAAAGAGTTCTGAGCGTTTAATTGTTCATACACCTCATAGCGATCTCCCATCAAATGATCTAGTTCACATTCATTCTCCACATATTCAAGTAAATTGTTAGCCAACTTAAAGCATAAATAGGTTGATTTTTGGGGTGGAAGTCGATTCTGCTTTGAATAATCGATGATGTAATCAATCAAGTGATCTATTTCGAAAACATCATCTAAATGACTTGAGGTGAAGTATTGGTCGATTTTTGTGATAATAGGAGAACCAATTGTATTGTTCATATTTTCTAATTCACCATAATAAGTGATCCGTTGATCTGAATAAATGCCAATCTTGACAGATTCCTTTGCCTCTTTATATGCTTGATTCACTTTTAATAGATTGGAATATGTAAGACTAATTCCAGCTGATACATTCGATTGCATCTCAATAGGAACAAGATGAAATAGGTCATCAAGAAAGGATGATATGTTGTAAATTTGTGAGAAAGAAACCAATATTGTTAAAGATTGATTCATGTTATAAGGAAAACACTTTATTCCTCTCTCTGTTAATCTTTTTTTAATGTCTAAACTAAGAGTATTCATTTTCTCTTCCATATCATGTTCTGCCAATTTCATATTTCTTACTTCCAGCACAACACAGCTAAACTGTTTTAGATCTTTTATTTTTTCAGGTTGAACGTTTCGATTACCTAACATATATTCAAGGACCTGTTTCTCTTCCATTGCATCTTCATATTGCTTTATCGTCTTATCTATTCGCTTTTCTTCGTTTCGTTTTTTTATTTTACAAATCGCTTTTTCAACCGAAGCAATGATTTCATCCACTTCAATTGGTTTGACTAAATAGTCGAGAGCTTCAAGTTCAATAGCCCTTTTCGCATATTCAAATTCAGAATAACCACTAATCATAATAAAGACTGTTTCGAGCCCAAGGGTTTTCGTTTCTTTGATTAAATCCAAGCCATTTATTTCGGGAATTCTAATATCTTGTAAGACAATATCAGGTTTCGTATCAATCATTTTTTGAAGGGCTTCTTTTCCATTCGAGGCAGTTCCAACGATTTCTATATGATAATCCTTCCAATTAATTGCATATTTTAAGCCCTCAATGACAATCTTTTCATCATCAACGATTAAAAGTTTATACATATGGTACACCTACCCTATGTTTTTTCCTTCATCCTCTAGACCTACCTTAAGAAAGACTGTTGTACCCTTACCAATTTCACTATTAATTTCTAATCCAAAACCATCACCATAATGAAGCTTTAACCTTTCGTTTATATTCTTTAAGGCGTAACCCATCTTGTTTGTATGATAGTTTTGGGAATCAAAGCCCTTACCGTTATCACTGATTTCAAATAGTAAACAATGATCCTGTTTAGAACCTTTTATTATAATCCTGCCTTTGCCTAATTGTTCTAAACCATGGTAGACAGCATTTTCAATAATTGGCTGCAGCAGGAGCTTAATGATTCTTGTTTCAAATATGGCAGGATCAACTTCTAAGCTATAGCTAATTTTGTGATCGAATCGAATGTTTTGAATTTCCAGATAGCTTTCAACTTGATCCAATTCATTTTTAACGGTTGTTATATGGCTGCCTTCATTTAACGTTAATTTAAAAATTTTCGATAAGCTGATCGCAATCTTTGCTATCGGTTTTGCATGTAACTTTAAAGCCATCCAATAAATTGTGTTTAGCGTATTATATAAAAAATGAGGATTAATATGGCTTTGTAATGCCAAAAGTTCTGCTTCTTTTTCCTTTATCTTAGATTCATATAGTTTTAACTGTAAATCAATATTACGATTGTAAATCTCAACAAAACGATTTCCTATTTTTCCTATCTCATCTTCTTTGTTAAATTCAATACCTGAAATGACTTCTCTTTTTTCCATTTTTTCTGTAACCAAACGCAATAAGCCAAGCTGTTTTGTGATTTTTCTGGATAGTGTAAAAGCAAAAATGATGGAGAGAATTAACCCAAAAATCAATAAGGTAATGGTTATGGTGCGTATTTCATTTACTTCTCTTACAGCACTTGCATATGGAATGATACTAACAACTTTCCATCCCGTTTTCTCATTTATATGGTAGTTTACGATATTCTTTGTACCATCTATTTCTTTGATGACTGTCCCTTTATTTTCTGATCCATCTATCATATTCGTCACTTGCAAGGGGGAGACTTGAGTATCAATTCGTGAATATAAGATGTGATTTCCGTCCAGAACGAGGATATTCCCCTTTGTTTTTACGTCGTTAAACATACTTTCAAAGATTTGTGAATCAATGCTAATTAATAAAATGCCAATTGAATTCATTGTGTCGAGATTTCTTATCATTCTTCCAAAAATTAGAGGTTGTTTATCTGCCGTGACAAGTCTCATATTATGGCCATTAAACCATTTTCCCTTCCAAGAGCTATTCATTAACTGATGATAAAAGCTTGAATCTTTTATAAGCTGATATTCGTTACCTTTAGCAAGGCTTTCACCTCTATTAATCTTTAATAGTCCATGATTTTCATTTCCTATATAAATGGAATGAATAAAAGGCCTATTCACAACGTTTATATTATTTAACGTATTCCGAGATGCTGTTTCACTTCTAAAAAGACTTGGTCCAACTTTGTGATTAGACAAAAATCCGCGGATATCATTTGATAAAAAAATGCCATTGGAAATATCCTCAATATCCGTTATTAATGTATCAATATTCCAATCCGCAATCGTTAATAAGTTTGTGATCGTTGCAGATACTTTGTTTTCAACCGCTTTATTAAAAAGGATAAAAGTAAAAGGACCAATAACAAGCAATGGTATTAATGTTGAGAATAAAGCAAGTAGGATAATTTTTTGTTTAATAGGAGAATCTGTTGTGCTGAGTAATTTAAACATAGATCATCTCCATTTCCTAAAAATTTTTGACTATAAAATAAAGCGCTTTCATTATTTTTATTTTCTATTCATGCATAATTAGCAAGATTGGAGTTGTCCATTTTCTGAATCATTAGAAAATATTCGTTAAAATGATTATAACCTGTATCTCTTACTTTTGGTTGTCATTTTACATAAATTTTAATATATTTATATTTTCCTATTGTTCCTCTACAGGAAAAAGTGTTGTAAAGCTGAAGGGAGCAGTCTTCTTCCTCTAAGATTCATATTTGCTTCAAATAAGAAAGCCCCCGCTTCGAACTGTATTTACTCCTTAACTGCACCTAAAGTCATTCCACTCACAATATAACGCTGGACGAATAAGGAAAAAATCATAACCGGGAGACTAAATGAAACAGCCGCTGCTGTCATAGGTCCTAAATCAAGATTATAAGCCGTTAAAAATTCTGATATTCCGACTGTAGCTGTTTTAGCTTGCGTACTCGTCATCAAAAGTGAAAATAAGAAATCATTCCAAGCTAGCATAAATGTGAAAATTGCGGTTGTTGCCAGACCTGGAAGCGAGACAGGAAGAATCACTCTGATAAATGCCCCAAGCCAACTGCATCCATCGATACGGGCTGCTTCATCGAACTCTTTTGGAACAGAATCTAAAAATCCGATCATTAGCCAAATAGCAAATGGGACATTCACACTCGTATAAACCAAGATTAATGCCAATTGAGTATCAAGTAGACCCATATCCTTAATAATCATATACATTGGAATGGCAATGCTGATCATTGGAACCATTCGGATGACCAAAGTAAACAATAAAAAGTAATTTCCTGTAACAGATGTAAATCTAGAAATCCCATAAGCGGCCAATGCTCCTACTAAGACACTAATAATCGTACTTGCACCAGCTGTTACCAAGCTATTTATGAAATATTTTCCGACCGGTAAGTAATCAAACATATTACGGTAATTTTCAAAAGAAAATGTAGACGGCCACAATGTTGGTGGAGTACTAACCGCCTCTGCTGAAGGTTTTAAAGAAGTTAAAAGCAGATAAACATATGGCCCAAGAAACAACAAAGCGAGTAAACAGGTTAATACAATAACAAATATAAGCCATAGCTTTCGTTTTAATTTTGCAGCATTCACAGGTATCCGCTTCGATAATTCCGTTTTACGCAAAGGTAAATCATTCATCACTATTCACCTCACCTTTCATTAGGCATTCTTTTTCCTTGGTGACCATATTTTTGAAATAAAGAACGAGCTTAAAACTAACAAGATGATAATAAAGATGACGGCCATCGCACTTGATTGTCCTACTTGCCCATAACGAGTTAAAGTTTTATACATATATGTGCTTAAAAGCTCTGAGGAAAATCCAGGTCCTCCTTGTGTTAACACCCACACAATATCAAATGTTCTTGCAGCATCTATGATTCTAATTAACAATGCCACCGAAGCTACAGGAATTATAGAAGGAACGGTAATATACCTAAACTTGTGCCATTTATTTGCGCCATCAATATCGGCAGATTCATATAGGCTTTTTGAAATCCCCTGAATTCCAGCTAATAGTACTAACATAATGAAAGGCGTCGTTAGCCATATATCAGCAATGATCGTTGAAATAAGAGCAAACCTGGAATCAGACAACCAAAGGATTTGATGCGGGTCTGAAATAATCCCTATTTTATAAAGAACCCAGTTAATTATTCCAAACTGATCGTTAAGCATAAATTTCCATATTAACCCTGAAACTAATGGAGCTAACATTAAGGGACTAAGCAATACGGTTCTGATGATCTGACTCCCCTTAAATGCATTGCTTAATAGTAAGGCTAAAATGAGACCAATTATAAATTCGGCTCCAACTGCTACAATGATATAAACAACGGTGTTCCCTAAAGCCTTTAAAAATCGGTCTGAAGTAAGAGAGTCGATATAATTAGCTAATCCAACAAATTCCCTTGCAGCGGGATTCATTAAATCGATCTGAAAAAAACTATCCTTTAAGAGGAGAAGTATCGGATAAACCAAAAATACACCCATAAATAATGCAGCTGGCATAAAAAACATGGTAGAAAGTGCACCATTTTTTAATTTCATTTAAATGCCTCTTTTCTAGTAAACTAAGTCTCTCGTTCCTTACTACCTGAGATCTCTCTATTACATGAATCGATCTGTTCGTAGAGAGATCTCTTGTTCATTTTTTATCTTTTTACTTATTTTGGCGGGATAATTCCTTTAATGATTTCTGCTGCCCAGTCGAGTGCTTCTTGAGGTGTTTTTTCCCCTGAAAGAGCATATGCTACTGCTGGAATCAGTGCTTCACTTTCTATTTGCTGCCATTCCTTAATTTCTGGTCTATTTTGGGTTTGTTTCGCGCTTAATGTTGTCATAAGTGGTTCTAAATGCTCGTAACCCTCTTTTTTACTATATTCTTCGAAAACAGACTTTCTTGCGGCTACTCCCAATGCTTCCATAAATAACTCATTCTTTTCATAGATAAACTCTAAATATGTCTGTGCAATTTCCTGTTTCTTCGAAGAGTTCGGGATCACCTGATACCATGGTCCTGGAACAGCACCGATCCCTTCACCGCCGGCAATCATAGGTGCACTTCCAACCTTTCCGGCTACATCTGATTGCTTCGGATCATTTGATGGTACATAAAAGTGGCCCCATGCCGTCATCATGGCTAACTTCCCGCTCCAGAACAACTCAGACGTTTCGGCAGATGCTATTTCCAGTGCACCAGGCGGAACCGATTTATCTTTGCTTACCATATCTGTTAAAAATTGCAATGATTCAACATATGGTTTTGTATTAACAAGAACTTCTCCACTTTCATTGTCAATGACCAATGATTCTGTTCCAGCTTGTGTTGCATGGTCAAGCCAGCTAGCAACTGTATCCCCATTATTCGCCCCAAAAACGGTTGTGCCATACATATCGATTTCACCATCATTATCTGTATCACGTGTAAAGAATTTAGCAATATCTCTATATTGATCCCAAGTTGTAGGAGGACTTAACTCATAGCCATACTGCTTTTTAAAATCGGCCTTATTTTGATTATCTTCAAATAAATCTTTTCGATAAATCAAATTCTTTGCATTTGTCCAAACTGGCATTCCATACACTTTATCTTGATAGCTGCCACCTTCTACTAATCCTGGGAATAAATCATTTTCCACCTCATCTGTGATAAGCTGATCGAGAGGCAGCAATCCTGAGGCTAAAGCCGGAAACCATAATATATCAATTGTAGCTACATCAAATGCCCCCGCCTGTGAAGCGACTTCCGCTTTTAATTTATCGTAAACTCCTGTATAAGGAACTGACTCAATCTTTACTTCGTAGCCAGTTTTTTCTTTGAATTCTTCAGCTGTTTCTTTTGCAACTGTAAATGCAGGGCTTCCTCCCTCTACAAGTACAGTGAGAGATTTTTCATCAACCTTCTCTTTCTCTCCTGCAACCTCACTACCTGAACAACCATATAAAGACATCGATAGAATAAGTAATAATGATATCCCGCTAAGAATTCCTTTTTTCTTCCTCACGATACATGCCCCCTAAAGGTTTCATTTTGGCTTACTTATCCCACAGCCCATGTTCAGGCCATCTTCTTGGAAGTCGATCTTTTACGTTTGGAAGCTTTGGTAATGGCTTATGTGGTTCAAGCTGATACCAATAGGCAACACTCGAATAATCATTTCCTTGATCATTGGCATGACCATGTTCAATTGTTGCACGAATGGATGTTGAAAAACGAATCGGATCCTCTATATGAAATCGATATAAACTCCATAAGCCAAAATGCTCCTGAACATCACTTCCTAAAGAAATACCATGATATGGACCAGCATATTCTCCACTTGGAAAACCCCATGCTGCATTAAAGTAATCTTCTGTGCCTGTTCCATGCAGTGATGGCGGCCATTCTTCTCCATCAATGAAAAACATATCATCACCCTCACCCGGCCAAGTGAATTCCTGATTTGATGCATCAAAATTATCGATATTTAATACACAACCTTAATGACCTTTTCCTTCTGTATCCAATATGACATAATTGTCATCTCCGGTTGTATTTTTACCTGGCAGCTCCCATGGTGCGGGTTTATCCATTTCTTTTGGATGAACGACTTTTTGACAAGGATTTTCCCGATTCCATGTTGCATGGTACCTTCCAACATCATCAGGAATTTGGTCACTACTATCATAACTCTCGTAATCTACGTAATAAAATAAGTTTTCAATTCTGCTTTCACTTTCATTTATTAATTGAATTCTTGCACCATCTCCAAATGGCATCGAGAAATAACTGTTCATCGAAGCTGCAAAAGGTCCCTTTGGTCCTCTTCTTTCCCCCATCACCATGCTCAATGGTAATGATACATAATGCTTGCATGTTGCGTGCCCAATTCCAAAGAAATCACCTAAAGGTACTCTCACACTAGGATTTTCTTCACCGTCCCAATACATTTCTAAAACTAACTTACGTAAGTATTGTTCGGCATAGCATCTTGTCGTCATCCAAATATGTTTAATACAACCAGCACCCTTAATATCAGCCATGACTGCTGTTTCACCTGGTTCTACTTCTTTAAAATCTCTATTACCACCTGTACGGTCATAACTAGATTCTCACTTTGAGCTTGCATTCTTAATAAATGGCAGTCCTCCTAATGGACTATTCGGCTGCCATACATTCATCGTTTACATCCCCCCATCAATAATATAGTTCTCCCTAACTGAACACGCTTACATTTTAAAATAATCTCTACTGCTTCTTTCCTCATCACCTCACTGTTACTTTCTATAGTTTTATTGTAGATGATGATTAATTTTTAGAAAATTCCAATATATTTAGATGAGGTTAGATATATTTAGAACTTAAGTTGATGGTAGATTCCTTCTCCGACTCCTGTATTTTTATAACAACTCCAGCTTCCTCAAAAAGTCCCATTTATAATTTTGACATTCTACATACTCTTGGACAGAACATGGCAGAATGCCTTTTTGGTCCTTCCTTTATCATTCATATTATTTCACAAACGACTTATTTTCCTTTTACATAATAAACACTTATTGTTCAAAGAACTTAAAATCAATTCCTTTTCTCTTCCTTTTATCGGTCCCAGATTTCTAATTCCTGTAATTTAATTTGGTAACCATTGGTATTCTTATTGTAAGATTTAAGAGATTATTATACAGGTAGACCCAAAATATATTGATGTAATTTTGTATCTTGAAAAACTTTTCAATAGAGGATATCTTTCTGAAGTTCAAAGTGATCAAGAATATTGTATATATGTAATAGGAAACCGAGTACCTTTATCATTGTTTGGTTTATATTAAAGATTAAAAAGCCCGAGGTTCTTGAGTAGTAATGAATATTTTGTAATGTAGTAAATTTAATTATAGAGAAGTTGGTTAGCGAATATTTAGTTAAGCTGGGAACTGTATTGTTCCCATTTTTTTGTTTGTGAATTAAGTAAGAGTTTGAAAACTAAACATATATAGTACCATGCATTGGTGGTTGGCGGAAGAGACAGATGAGGGATTTGATTTTAAACATTTCGATTAAAATGAAAGAGTTACTTGGTTTTTTAGGACTTTATTTTTGTCCAAGTAACTATCTTTTATTAAAGCTTCTATTTCAAAAAAACACTTGTGCATTATTTTGTTCATAGTTTTATTCTGACATATGATGATGATTTGATTAATTGTGATCCAAATGATTATAATTATAATCTTTATTCACAGTATTGAAATTTTTTCTTAGTTAGATCCTACTATTACTATCGAGTACAAAGCAATTGTTATAAAGGAGATAAGGATAGATAAGTATTTAATAGCTCCTAAAAAAGCTCCAATTGTTTTAAATATTTGATTCTGCCAGTTGAATATATGTATTGAAATACTTCAATTGATAATGACAGAAAAAGCCCTAGAGAAGTAACTTTAATTAAGGAGTTTTTCTGTAAGAAAAACGAAAAATCAACCAAATGGGATGAAATAAAAAAATATTACCTCCAATGTTAATTAGTTTTACCCAGCTAAATTATAAAGGGAAAGACTTAATGTATACTTTCTTTACCAATGACCAGAACAAATCGCCATCCGTTATATCCTCGGATGGCGCCTCTATTAAAATTGCTTGCTTACATATGATTCCATGAATGTTTATCTCACACTACTTTCAACGTGTTCTAACCAACTTATCTCTTCTCGGGTTAAAACAATGTTGGAGCCTTCATAACAAGAAATCAACTCAACTTCATTTTGAGCACCGATAAGGGCACATGCCGGAAATGGTTGATTGAGCACATAGGCAAGAGCAATTTGAATGGTGCTGACACCCTTTTCTTTTGCCAATTGTTCAGCGCGACGCAGACGTTCCCAGTTGTCATCACTGTAGAAAACGCGTACAAGATCTTCATTGCTATGATCTTCCGGCGTGAAGCGACCTGTAAAGAAACCTCTTGCTTGGGATGACCACGATAAAATTGGGAGCTGATATTTTTCATGCCACTCACAATCAGCGGCATCAGCTGATACACAGCCTGCCCAAAATGGTTCTTTCGCTTTGGCTAAACTTAAATTTGGACTACTAAAAGTAAACCCGACTAACCCATTAGAAGCCGCATATTCATTCGCTTCCTGCAACCGTTGAACCGTCCAATTCGACCCGCCAATCGCCTTAATTCTTCCAGCGGCAATATGTTCATTTAAGGCATCGATAAGGACGCTAACCGGGACATTCGGGTCATCACGATGCAATGCATATAAATCGATATAATCTGTTCCGAGTCTTTCTAAGCTCTCAAAAAGATCCTTTGAAATTTCTTCAGGATTTACCCGAGGGCCATTCTTGTCGTGGTGAGCCCCTTTCGTCAATATGACAATATCTTCACGATTGTTTCGGTCTTTCATCCATTGGCCAATAGCCAGTTCACTCTCCCCGCCACAGTAAACATGGGCTGTGTCAATCGTATTCCCGCCTATTGCAAAATAACGGTCCAGCACATTGCAAACTTTTTCATAAATACTAGGCCTAAAATAATCAGAGCCTTGAATAAGAGTCGTTATTGGTTTTGATAAACCTGGAACTGTAATCGCATTCATTGTATTGACCTCCAATTAGTTAAATTTCAACACGACGGCGTTCTCTTGCTGAAAGTAAACATGCATCCAAAACTTTCATATTCAGGACGGCATCGGTCGCTGGAAAAGGAAGTGGATCTCCGTTCCGAATGCTTCTTCCTAATGCATCTGCTTGCAATGAGTATTGGTTTATGTGAGGGACTTTCACTTCTCTACGCCCATCTTTTGTATATACAAAAAAGTTATCTCGTTCATCCTGATTAACGACAAAAGCACTAGGAACTTCAATTCGTCCTTCTGTTCCCAAAACTTCAAGCGTATTTCTGAAATCTGCCCACATTCCGCAATCAAAGGTTAAAGCTACACCGCGATTAAACTCTAAAATGCCAGAGGCCATCATATCTACATGATCGTGCTCTTCAGAAAATAAAGCATGTACAGTTGCTGCTTGCGGCTCTTCGTTTAACAACATGCGTGCTGCACTAATCGGATAAACACCAACATCATATAACGAGCCACCGCCCCATTCTTGTTTATAACGAACATTGTTCATGTCCATTGAATTGTTAAAGGTAAATGTGCCATGAATTCCGCGAAGCTCTCCAATTTCACCCGATTTAATAATGTCACGAATTGAGTTATACCGTGGATGATATCGGTACATAAATGCTTCAGCAAATACAACGCCAGCTTTTTCGCCAGCCTCTACCATTTCTTGTGCTTCATCTGCATTGATCGCTAATGGCTTTTCGCATAATACATGTTTGCCGGCTTCTGCTGCACGGATAGCCCATTCTTTATGCAGATGGTTAGGCAGAGGAATGTAAACGGCTTCAATAGTAGGATCAGCAAGTAATTCTTCATAACTACCATAAGCTGTCGGTATATTCAATTGTTGAGCTGTTTGCATGGCCTTTTCCAATCCGCGACTAGCGATCGCAGTGACTTCGCCTGTTTCAGATTGCTGGATTCCTGGTATAACCGAGCGCTTCGCAATACCGGCGCACCCAATAATACCCCAACGAATTTTTTTCATTCCGTTCCTCTCCTTTACATAAACATAATAGTATATTGTCATTATATTAAACTCATAATAAAATAAAAATGAAATCTTTTTGCCCTCCATATGAAACAATATTGCTATGAAAAGAGTGATTGCGAATGCAAAGACAATATTTATTACCAACACTCCATGATCATGAATATATGGTTCTTCCCGAATCAATCGGATGGTATTGGGATGAGCCCAAACATCTGGTAGACCGGACAGTGGGAACGCTTAATAACTTTAGTATCCACTTCGTTGTTTCTGGATCTGGTTTTGTAGAAATTGACGGAAAACAATTTTCCTTAAAGCGCGGGGATGCTTTTTTGTATTTTCCTATACAGGAACAACGTTATTACAGCAGCCATGATGATCCGTGGAATATTCGATGGGTTCATTTTTATGGAAGTGTCCTCCATCCATTTTTATCGAAAAAAGGGTTTCATCGCCATTCGCTTTGGAATGTACAACATATCCAACCATTAGAAGAAGCACATGAACAGCTTCTCCTTGAAGCAGAGAAAAATAGTTTTCTGCATTTGTCCCGCTTGTCCACCCTTACCTATACTTTCTTAATGGAGTTTATTACAAATGTGATGCCACGGACTTCTGATCGAAAGCAAGAATTAGATGATCGAATTCAATCTTTGCTGCCCTTGATGCAAAGTAAAGCTTGTGAACCATTCGAATTGGATTTCTGGGCAGAACAAGCAGGTGTGAGCACTTATTATTTTTGCCGCCTTTTTAAACGGGCTACACAAATGACACCAATGGCATTTATTACATTATGCCGTCTTCAAATGAGCAAACAATGGCTACTGGACAATAAGGAAATGACGATTAAAGAAATTGCACTAAAAGCAGGCTATCCGAGTATAAGCTATTTTAATAAACGCTTTTTAGAACATGAAGGAATGACACCTACCGATTACCGGCAGCTGTATCCTTTTAAAACACAAAAGTAGGAAGGTCTTTGTTCCCCCTTTCATTCGAATCAGTTCAGTTAATCGGCATATAGCACTTCTCAGTCTCCAATCACCTTTTGAAACTCTGCCTCATTGCCGCAGAGCTGTACAGTTTCAAGAGGACAGCCTTTTGTGTTCAATAAAAAGATATAGTGAAAAACTTCTAGAAATCCAAAAGCTAAGTATAGGTAATATAACCAACCAATGCTTAAAAAACCCCCTCTTTCCAACGTTGCTCTTTCAGCATGTCAACACCCGTTTGGCCGATTACGCAAAAAGCGCCCTTCTGGAAGAATCATAAACACACGTTTTTTGCGTTAAGAATCGTTCCAAAGGGCGCGTTACGATTATTAAATATCCACCTGTTTCGTTTAATACAAACAATTTAGGCATATAAAAAAATGTTAAGCAAAGTCGCCTTTTTCACTTTTCAATTAATTGATGCTAAATTACCCAATTAGCTAGTGAACGTATTTTTGTGCCTCCAATTCCTTTCTTTTCAACAGGCATTTGCTAGTATCAATTATGAGGAATTAATCCTTAAGGATTTTATTCCTCTTTAACTTGTAAACAATCAAAATAACAACATGTAAGATAGCCAATACAAAGAAAATGTTACTGTATATAGTACCCATTGATGACTGTAGAAATGGATTCCACGAACTACTTGCTTCAATATCAACGGCCCTCCCGTATATCCCGATTGCAATAGAGCCTGAAATGAAATTTTGCATCATTAGCAGACCCATTCCAACACCTGCATTCTCCTTTGGCAATGTTATTGAGATCGATTTAGACATGACAATCATCATAAACGATTGGCCGACATTGCCAAAGATTAGAAATAGCGCGATGAACCAAGCATTCGAATCGATTAAAGTTGAAAGCAGGAAAAAACATACTATTAATAAACTTGATGCAAGAAAGAATAAATAGGATGTTCCCTTCGAATCCGTAAGCTTTCCACCTTGTCTATTCAATATGGCCGATGCAGCAGCAGCGGGTACCATCGCGAATCCAATCAAGCTAGTAGGGAGTTTTTGTACATCTGCTAGAAATAAAGGAGTTAGAAAAAATAGTGAATAACCAATTCCTGTTATTAAAAACGCTAACACTAAATTAGATGAATATTTTTTGTTCTTAAATAACTCGGGGTGAACAAAAGGATGCTTCGCAGAGTGAATTCGAATGATGAATAAAAGCGAAGCAACAATCCCCCCGATAAACCATCCTGCGTTGCTCGTTACACCTAATAAAACTTGGGTAACTGTTAAGGCTAATAATGCTCCGCCTAACCAATCAAGATCCGTGTCGGCTCCTTCCTCATCTCCTAAATATTTCAAATAAAACGGCAATGTCAAAAGAAGGAATAGAGGGATGCAGAAAAGCCAACGCCAATCCACAACACTGACAACTAATGCAGAAATAACAGGGCCAAGTGCACTACCTAAAGCTGTTCCTACAAACACCGTCCCCATCGCTGTACCTCTTCGTTCAATAGGAAAATATCGTATTGGAATAAGAGTCGCAGTTGCAGGAATCGTCGCCGCGCCAGCTGCTTGTAAACACCTCGCAACTAGCAAAAGCCAATAGGATGTAGAAAAGAAACCTAGTAATGACGCGAAACTAAAAAGAATTAAACCAAAGGTTAATAAATTTTTCAGTTTATACCGATCTGCTAATTTTCCATAAATCGCTGTTCCAATCCCATATATAAGGGTATAGGCCGAAGTAACCCAGCTTACTTGAGAATTTGTAAGCTGAAATTCTTCGCTTATGAGAGGAAGAACAAAGTTGAAGAGTAATATACTCATAGACGAAAAAGTGACCGTAAGCATCATAATAATTAATAACTTTTCACTCGCTTGCTTTTTTATCATGTTTTCCATCATTAATTCCTCCTTTGCCAATTAAAAGAAAGTCTGTACTGACTGACATTTGGAAGTAAAAAACATACTAGGGAGTTAATCCCCTAGTAAATAATGCAACACTTTCTTCAATTAATTTCGCGAACCTTTCATCAGTAAATGCAGGGTCTTCGTTCATTCTTCCATGTGCTAATCCAAAATTCATATAAAGATAGGTAATCGCAATTTGCTCTGCATCAAAGGGAACCATTTTTTTTCTATTTTTCATTTCTGCAAAATAGTTAGTTAAAAAATCTTTTAATGCCTGAGGGTGTCTGTGTGAATACTGGTGCAAACCAGGAACATTTTCCCCTACTTTCATAATGATTCGGAGCATTTTTCGGTTCCGATGCATAATTCTATGATAATTCTGGCTAATTAACAGTAAATCTTCCTTGAGGTTCCAGGTGAGTTTACTATCAAAAATGGCACGCATTTCCTCAGCATAATGATATCGGTCAATTGCTTGCTCTAATAAGTTTTGCTTACTTTGAAAATGTCTAAATAGCGTTTTTTCACTAAAGCCAGCTTCCTTTGCAATTTCCTCTGTTGTAACCCCGTTATATCCATTTTTAGAAAAAAGGTCTATCGCGGCAGTAATGATTTTTTCTGTTGTATCCTGTTTTCGATTTGAAACCATGACTACTAGTTCAATCCCTTCTAAGAATGTCAGTACTGACTAACATTAATGTATGCTATTTTCAAAAATATGTCAAACAACAGCTTGTTCTAATTCACAACATGTTACCCCATTAGAGGAAAGTCCCCACTCTCGTTTTCTATTTCTCATTTAATCTACTTCCTATATACTATTAATAAGAAAAAGGGGGATTAAGAAGTGACATTGCAACAACTTAAATATGTAATTGAAATTGTCCTTTGCGGCTCTATCAATGAGGCGGCACGCCGTCTTTATATGACACAGCCAAGCTTATCAAAAGCGGTGAAAGATCTTGAGAAAGAGCTTGGCATTGATATTTTTCTGAGGACATCAAAAGGCATCACTCTATCAAGGGATGGTGCAGAATTTCTTGGCTATGCACGCCAAGTTGTCGAACAAGCTGAGCTGCTTGAGCGGCGCTATTTTGATGCATCGCCTTCCCAGCAATTGTTTTCAGTCTCCACACAGCATTATGCGTTCGCTGTTAATGCATTTGTTGAGATGATTAAAAAACATGGCGCATCCGAGTATCAATTCACGTTACGTGAAACGAGAACCTATGAAATTATTGAAAATGTCAAAAATCTGCGCAGTGAGATCGGTATTTTGTATCTCAGTTCATTTAATGAAAAAGTCATGACTCAAATCATGAAGGAAGAAGGCTTGGACTTCCATCCGCTTTTTGAAGCGAAACCGCATATCTTTATTAGCGCCCAAAACCCGCTTGCCTCTAGATTATCGGTATCGTTAGAAGATTTAGATGCCTATCCCCGACTTTCCTTTGAACAGGGAGAATATAATTCTTTTTATTATGCAGAAGAAATGTTCAGTACGATTCCTCGTAAAAAAAGCATTCAAGTCAGTGACAGGGCCACATTGTTTAATTTATTGATTGGGCTTAATGGCTATACGATTTCAACAGGTGTTTTAAGTACAGATTTGAATGGTTCTAACATTGTTTCTGTGCCGCTTGATGTAGACGAGACCATTACGGTTGGCTGGATTGTTCATAAAAAAACAAGGCTGAGCAGAATGGCCAACATTTATTTGGAGGAATTAAAGCAAATTATCGATTATTATACTGCATCTTGATATAGCTTTTTTCTATAACTGATGATAATTATTAACTGTTACTCTATATCCAATCTCCGTGCTATGATTAATCACATTCAACATAGAGGGAGTGAAGATCATGAGAACAAAAACAATTTCAACATGGTATAGACATGCACAGGGGGGACACAACTTCTATAAAAAGTTGATGATCGCTCTACCCTCTTATCAAAAGGAGGTAGTGAAGAGTGCATAAGATTAATGCATCTGAAGTAATGGCTCGTAGTAAATTTAATCGTTTTCATTTATTTATTTTTCTATGGTGTGTTTATGCTCTTGCATTCGATGGTTTTGATATCGCAATGTATGGGGTAGGTTTGCCGTTAATGATGGAAGACTTCGGCTTAACAGTTGTTGAGGCTGGGGCAGTCGGAAGCTATACCCTTGTAGGCATGATGCTCGGTGCGTTTATCTTTGGTCCGTTAGCAGATGCTGTCGGCCGCAAAAAAGTATTGGCGATTTGCATGTTTTTATTCAGTGTGTTTACACTTTTGGCCGGTCTTGCACCGAGTATTCTGATTTTTACGATCATGCGCTTTATCGCATCTCTTGGTATGGGCGGGCTTATGCCAAACGTCATCGCTTTAATGACTGAATATTCGCCCAAAAAGAGCCGTGCTCTTATTGTCGCAACCATGTATTGCGGCTATTCTATAGGAAGCATACTCGCTTCTCTTATGGGCATGTACATATTGGAGGATTTTGGCTGGAGATTGTTGTATTGGCTCGGTATTATTCCACTTTTCACCTTGCCTATTTTTATGAAAAAATTCCCTGAATCTCTTTCTTATTACATTTTACGCAAACAGGGAGATAAACTGGCAAACATATTAAATCAAGTAGATCCGAATGGAAATTACAAAGAAACAGATGATTATGAATATGCACGTACGAAAGAAAGTGCGAAAGGTTTTCCAGTTAAAAAGTTGTTTGCTAATCAACGCACCATTAGCACGCTCGCTTTTTGGATCATGGTGTTCAGTTGTTTGCTGATGGTTTATGGTTTAAATACGTGGCTACCTAAAATTATGCAGGCTTCTGGCTATGGGCTATCTTCTAGTCTATCATTCAATCTTGTGTTAGGGGTCGGTCAAATTGGAGGATCATTGCTTGGAGGTTATTTCGTTGACCGAATCGGCCATCGAAAAGTCCTGTTATTGATGTATTTGCTTGGTGCGATAACCTTCGTTTCTCTTAGTATGACATCCAACATCGTGATGCTGTATGTATTAATTGCCATTGGCGGCGCATGCACTGTCGGAACGCAAAATCTAGTAAATCCGTATATCTCCGAGTTTTATCCGAAAGAGATTCGTTCGACTGGTGTCGGGGTAACTGTCGGGGTTGGGCGGATTGGTTCCATTCTTGCTCCAATTCTCGTCGGGCTGCTTTTAGTCATAAACTCAGAGCCGCAAAATGCATTTATGGCCTTTGCCATTCCAAGTATTCTTGGCGGTATCGCCCTATTATTTGTTCAAGAAAGATACGGCAGTTATGATAAACTAGTTGTTTCTCAACATGAAGATATCGTATTAAAAAAAGCAGCTGATTATTGAAAATGGTGCCTGTTCCTAGATGAAATCGCGGACAGGCACTAAGTACCCAAAAAAAGTTCAAAAAACCACTATCTTTTCAGCTTAAATGCCCGTCTTTCTGCATACTCCGAACAAGGCAGGCATACCTTGATGATTTTACCTCTATCATTGATATATTTTCGCAACCGACTTATTTTCCTGTTACAGATCTCACATTTATTCTTCCAAAAACCAAATAGCAAGTTCGCCCCCCTCCTTATGCTCCGTTTCAAGGCACCACAATAATAAAAGGCATAAGACAGGCTGTCCAATCGTTTAGGACAGCCCTTAATGTTTAGATTTATTTTCTATGCAAATCCTAATCTACCCCATCAAATTTATTTACCAAACTTTACGATGATTTTTTTTATCATTAGCCCAATCAAGACACCTGGTATGACAAATACCATTGGTAAAAAAATCGGTCCTAACAACACACCGAAGATTTCCAATTTCGTCGAGTACATTACTCCAACAGTTACAAAATAGGCGGAAAAGACAAATGGGAGAAATAAAAGATTCGAATTCTCACTTTCTTTATTAGCATCCTTAACGGCATCCCACATCGAGAAAAAATATAAACAAGGATAAAACATAATCCATTGGAAATTTAGTTGCTCTATTGATTTTTGAATGTCCCCTTGAAAACTCGACATGATTGCACTATTAAAGTTCGCAAAGACATTTACAGTAAATTCGAGAAAAATAAACAATATTCCTTTAACATATTTACGATTTAGAAGTTGTCCAAAACCCGGAAAGGCGATGGACCAGAATAATCTTTCGATCGCATCCTTATTCACATTTTCTAATCCTACTTTCTTTATTAATTAAAGTGATCAGATTAATTTCTATTTGAAGATTTCGCAAGTGCTTCTCGATCAGCTGCTGTAAATGGTTCTTCAAACCATCCGTTCTCAATCATCATGTTTAAGCCGTCATTGTTAAATTTTCCAATTAACGGTATTAATTTCACGAACTCTGCTGCTAAATCATGTCGTAACATTTGTGAAAGGGCAGCACCGAAATTTTGGACTGCTATACTTCCTGCTAATGAATTATGATACATCATGAGTTTATCTGAAAAAGGAGATGTCGTTGAATCTGTAATATGTTCATCCAACACCTTAGGTACAGGGAGGTCTTGATTGATTAAATGTTCAGCAAAGCTTTGGATTTGATTGCTGGATAGTTGAGCACCTTTTTGAAAATAGCTTCGAATTTTATCTGAAGATGCCACCTGACTGAACCCTAGCATAAGAGATTTTCCTAATATGTTTGAATTTATGTTATATTGCAAATGCTTTATTTCATTGGCTGTTAGTGGTCTATCCCTTCCTGTAATCATGGAAATGAAGGATTTTTTCTCGACAAAATCAATTTTTTTCGGATAGGGGATCATTGGAAAACTAATGTCCATACCTTTTGCAAGTAATAAATGAACGCCTTTTTCATAAATTTCGGCTGTATCATTTAAACAGTTTCGAAAATAATTCATACTATCTTGTCGTGTTGAACATGAATAAGCATTTCCATAAGTATACAACCCCGAACTCGACATCTGAACAATATAAAAAACCATGAACATATCACTAAAAAGGCGTGGTGCATCTTTTCGAATATCCTGTTCACCAAACCCAACAGGAACTGGAATATGTTCCTTCTTAAAAAGAGCTTGAATTTCTTGAACATGCCTACTTGAAATTGATAAAGAATAATCAACATACTTTCTAACTTCTTCATCTTCTACAACTTGAAGAAAGTGTTGAAACATACAACTAAACAAAGAGTCACCAAGATAATTGTTAAATAAGTCAGCTAATTCCGAAGAAGATAACTGCTTGTGTAGTTGACACTCAGCGTTTTGTTTTTCGATGAATGAGTTCTTATTCATGTTATCCTCCAAAGCTATTAATAAGACTATTATTTGTATCTTTCGTTAAAATATTAGAGGAATCCTAAAATTTTACAGAATCGAAACGATTGTTAGAACAATAAAAATAGCTTGGAATAAATTCCAAGCTATTTGGATAGTGGTTAATTCCCTTCCCCCTCAGCTTCCCATTTTGCTATTTCACTGCGAACCATCGGTGCCACTTCTTGCCCTAACAATTCGATGGATTTCATGACATCATTATGAGGCATTGTTCCAACCGGTACGTGAAGCATAAAGCGTGTGATACCGACGTTTTTTCGAAGGTGAATGATTTTTTCGGCAACTGTTTTTGAATCACCAACATACAATGCTCCTTCAAAGCTCCGGGCTGCATCAAAGCTTGCCCGAGTGTATGAACCCCAACCGCGCTCACGTCCTAAAACATTCATGGCCTGTTGGGTCGGCGGGAAAAACTTATCTGCTGCTACTTCGGTCTCTTCGGCCACAAAACCATGTGAATGTGATGCAACAGGCAATTTGGAGATGTCATGACCTGCATGTGCAGCGACCTTTTTGTATAACTGTACGAGCGGCTCAAATTGGAGCGGACTTCCGCCGATAATGGCTAGAACGAGAGGCAGTCCAAGAAGTCCTGCCCTGATAACAGAATCAGAATTACCACCGCTGCCAATCCATACCGGCAAAGGATTCTGAACAGGGCGCGGGTACACACCGAGGTTTTGAATCGCCGGGCGATGTCCGCCTTTCCATGTCACTTTCTCCGACTCCCGTATTTTCAACAACAACTCCAGCTTCTCCTCGAACAGCTCATCATAGTCTTTTAAATCATAGCCAAACAGTGGAAAAGATTCGATAAACGAACCGCGCCCCGCCATGATTTCTGCTCGTCCATTCGAGATTGCGTCAAGCGTAGCAAAGTCCTGAAACACTCGGACTGGGTCTGCTGAAGATAGGACTGTTACCGCACTTGTTAAACGGATCCGTTTCGTCTGTGATGCTGCTGCAGATAGGACGACTGCAGGAGAGGATGCCGCATAATCTTTACGATGATGTTCCCCGACACCGAAAACATCTAACCCTACCTGATCGGCCAGAATGATTTCCTCGACAACTTCTCGTATCCTTTGAGCATGACTTATGACCTTACCTGTTTCTACATCTGGTGTTGTTTCGACAAACGTGCTTATGCCAATTTCCATAAAAAATCCCTCCTACAAGCTTTGGTATGACCGAAAGCTATCGAACAATGTATAGTTGATAACATATTTTCTTAACATACTATAAACTTTTAATAAAATCATTTTATCTGATTGCCCTTTTCGTCTTGCAAAGGTCGCCACATTTTTAACATGAGCCCTTCCGAAGCTTCGGGGGGTTTTTTCATATTTTTAAAAACTTCACAAACTGATAAATAAAACATTCAGTCTCACGGGGCATGGTTCAGTGATAAAAAATGGGCATCAACATTGGATGCCCACAATCATTTAAAGTATTAGTATACCCGCTTCGCACCAACATAATATTTACTCCAATAGCTGTTATCCATCGAATAAAGTGCAATCCCTTTCGAATTTGTCGCTGAGATAAACTGATTATCACCCATGTAAAAGCCAACATGTGTAATCGTTCCAGTTGTATTGACGGCAAAGAATACAAGATCACCAGGCTGTAATTGACTTCGTTGAATGGTTATTCCTGTTTTATAAAGACCTGCTGAGGTGTTGCGGGACATGTTCACGTCATGTTGATTGAACATGTAATAAACAAATCCTGAACAATCAAAGCCAGATGGTGTTGCTCCTCCCCATACATACGGAACTCCAAGGTAATTTATTGTGTCGTTGATTAACGCCTTTTTGACAATGGCATGTTCGATGGCCGTTTTTGTTGTATCATCTACAGTTCCTGTCACTGGAAGCAGGTAATCAGCTTGGAAGCTTTTGACCGCCAGGGTAGTTACTGAGTCATATCTTCCAGTCATTGTCGGCACCGTATAATAGCCGAGTGTTTGGAGGTTTTTTTGGATCCCTATTACATCACTTGTTGGATTAGGTGCTGCTGTTGGTTCATTAGCGGGAGCAATTCGACCTGTTGGAATTGTTAAAACCTGTCCAACACGAATTACATCAGTTGTTAATTGATTCGCTTGTTTTACTTGATCTACAGTTGTATTGAATCTTTTAGCGATAACAGATAATGAATCACCAGATACGACTGTATAACTCGTGATCCTTGAATCTGTTGCAGGTGGCGGTGCTGGTGTGGCAACTGTTCCTTCACCTCCAGGAATAACAAGAATTTGCCCAATTTGCAAAACATCACTTGTTAAATGATTTGTGCTTCGTAAAGTATCGACTGCAAGATTGTGTCTTGCTGCAATTCCCCATAAGCTGTCTCCTGCCACAACTGTATATTGGTACGTTGTTGTGACAGTTGGCGCCTCAGTTTGGGCAGGTGTTATTGGTTCAGAAGGACCATTAGCACCTGCTGGTATTGTTAATGTTTGACCAATTTTCAATACATCTGTTTGTAATCCATTTAACGCTTTCAATACCTCAACTGTTGTGCCAAAACGTTTGGCAATGACAGATAAACTGTCTCCGGAAACAACAGTATACATAGATGTTTGTGTTTGTGGAGGAGGCTGTGTCACAGCGGGTGCCGGCTCGCTCGTTTGATTCCCCATTACGTGAGGAATAATCAGAATTTGACCAAGACGTGTTGCATCCGTTGTGAGATGATTTGCTTCCTTGATCGCATGTACAGGTACGCCATATTCTTTTGCCAAAACCGTTAAATAATCTCCTGTTTCCACTGTATGAAACGCCTTTGGAATGATTAATTGCTGATTCAATTTTAAGCTGTCAGATAATAAATTATTTGCTTTTTTGATAGCATCAACCGTTGTTCCAAACTTTACGGATAATTTCCAAAGTGTATCACCTGAGGAAACAATGTAATGAATATTGTTTGTATGATCCATTTGCGTTTCTGCTGATGTATTCTCCTCAGCATGTGCAGAATTTTTATCTAATGTAAGCGGGATGGAGCTAACGACCATTCCTCCAACAACAACCTTCACCATCGTAACCCTTAGATTCGCGTACCGTTCTTTAATAATCTGCTTCGCCATAAAAGTAATATTTTCACTAGATGCCGGCTCAGTGCCTAATTCATTTGCAAACTCTGTTAAATGATCGTTATCTATGTAGAGGATGATGGCAAACTCATCGTTTTGAGGGTTTAGCTTTTTCATTTCATATCGTTGAAAACTATTCTTCATATCTTTCATCCTCCTGTCATGAAATCTCAAGATTCATGTTTTAGTATTCTCAGGAAGAAAGGAATTCATGATGCGTTTGTGAATAGACGGACTGTATGTAACCAATCCTATCAATCAAAAACAAGAAAAACCTACTGTTTGAATACAGTAAGGCTTACAATGGAAGTTAATGTTTATTTTTCATTGCTAGCTCATCTCGATCAGGAGCTTTTGGAGGCTCCTCGAGCCATCCATGTCGTATCATAATGTTAGCCCCATCCTCTGAGAAAAGCTGTATTTCTGCTGTTAATCGATTATACATAATCCCTAAATCTCTTCTAGGGCTTATAGCGATACTCTGACCATAATATTGGACACCTAAGCCAATTAGGATCGTCGTAAAAAACATCATGAGCTTATCTGAAAATACATAATGTGTGCTGTCTGTTACATCGGAATCCCATGTCATCGGAGCTGGAAGTAAATCCTTTTTCAAATGTCCTCCAAATATTTCACAATGTTTTCGAGCAATATCTCTCCCTCTCTTTAAAAACTTTGCTACCTCTTTTTCCCTAGAGACCTGCCCAAAACCTATCATGGTTACTACACCTAGAGCATTCCTTTGTAAATTGGAATATAAAGCAGTCACTTCCAGAGCAGTGAGTGGTCGTTTCTCTCCAAAAAATCCTGATAGAAAACTTTGATCTTTAATGAAATCTACTTTCGCAGGTTTCGGTATGTAAGGAGACCTGATATATAGACCTTTTGACAGCAGCATATCCTTTGATACTTCATATAAATGGATTGTCTCTGTAAGACATTCCTTGAATAACTCAGTAATGTCTTTCCTTACAGAAATGGATAAACTCATACCATGACCATTAAGACCTATTTTAGACATATTGTGAATAAAATTTAAATAGTAACTATCAGTAAATAATCTAGATGCTGTCAAATCTACATCCTCATGTATGTTAAAACCATAAGGAATAGGATGGTTTTCCCCCTTAAATATATCTGCAATTTTTTGCACATGTGATTGAGATAACTGTAAAGCGTATTTAATTAAATGCTTTATTTCTTTATCCTCAACCTTTTCCAGAAAGTAAGATAAAACAGGAATACTTGCACTATCATTCATATATGTAGCCCAGAGCTGGGATATTTCAGCAGACGTAAGATTAATTTGCTTATCTATCTCCTTCTCCACTATTCGAACCTCCAAAAAAGATACAATTTTATGTGTATTCTTCCCACTTTTGAAGTGACCTATGTATGAAGAATAAAGGGTCATTAATCTTAATATGTAACAAAGTATTTTACTGTGCTCTTCGTTACTACCATTTTATAAATAGTGGATTGTTTTAGAGGAAAAATGAAATAGTAGAAATTTTTCATTCATAAAAACAAACGCTGTTTTATTTTGATTTATTTTTTATTCGTTTAATCACCATACTATGAGTAGCGGCTTAAAGCCAGGTTCATAAATTGTCAGTAGTTATTGATATAAAAGACAAATGAAAAAGGCCTGTCCCTTTAAAGGAATAGGAGGTTGATGAAATGATGAATTTTTTTATCACAAGCTTCGTTTTCGCGCTATTGTTTCTGCCCTCCCAAAGCCTATTATCAGCAAATGAAGGTAAGCAAAAAAGTAAGTTCTTCGGTGTTGGCGCTACAATTACAGAAGTAAATACTGATGAATACAAGGTTGAAACAAAAGGTGAAAAAGCAGGTGAAGGGATTGTTTATACGCCAAAAAAGTAATTCTCAACAAAAACGATTAACTATCTCATCACTCTTAGGGGGAAAGAAAAGGTTTTATTAAAAATCGAAGAAACCGATGCAAGAGGCCGTTTTATGAAAGAAAAAAACGTAGATACAGAACTCTCTGATAACTGGAAACATTAGAACTGCCCTTTGCTTTGGAAAGCGAGTCATCCCAAATTGATGTTTTCGTTCTTACTACAGACAAAAGACAAACAGAATTTCTTGTGAAGGGTATACAAATAGTAAGCCAATAAATACGAAAGACCTTGTTTGTTCACCGACAACAAGGTCTTTTTTTTCGTTATGAAAGTACCCAAAAGCCACTAAAAGTTCATTCCTTTACGATGCCAGCTCTTAACGTACTAATACCACATTCTAAATAACCCTTTAAACAGGTCAACATGTAAACCCAGCCTTCTTTATTGTCGACTAATTCATGTATGAGTCCTTCATCATTTTCATGAAAACCTTCTTCTTTCACCTCAATGATTGTGTGGACATGATCCATAGCAGTCAGTGTAATCGTAACTGTATGTTCATCATCACTTGGCCCCCATTTGAACACAATTTTCTTATGTAATTCCATTTCGATTACGTTTATATCCACCACAGCATCATATTCATCATATCTTAACGTAACAGTTTTCCCTTTTCCCCATCTCTCAGAGCTTGATGAGAACCAAAAATTCCCGATTTTTTCAGGGTCTACGAATGCTTCAAATACTTCATTTGCAGGTTTTTCAATTTTAAATTTTGTCAGGTTGTTCATTTGCTTCATCATCCTTTTTTGGAAAATTAATTTATTGCCCATTCATCATTTTTTTATGGATATTGGTTAAAATATGACAATAAAGGAGGCAATCAGTTGGGACATACATTTGAAAAGTTTGTATTAAAGGGACTATTAATATTTAGCATGGTTATTTTTTTGCCTCTTGTTCGCAAAAAACCAATTCATGACATGAAAGATTGGTTACTTGTCTTTTTTTTAAAGGGCTATTTCTCTTCATTTATTGATACATTTGTTGTGAAAAAAGGCTTTGTTAAGTACCCCTATAATTTATTTAAAATTTTCGATATAAGTGTAGTATTTAATTATCTTATTTTTCCGCTAAGCTGTATCTATTTTAATCAATTAACAAAGAAATCCAACCTTGTTGGTGTCATTTCTAAAGTCTTGCTTTTCAGTATTCCGATGACCATTATTGAAACTTGGTTTGAGAGGAACACTGATTTGATTAAATATAAGAAATCATGGAATTGGAAGTATTCGTTTCTATCAATTAATGCTACTTTTTTATTTGTTCGTCTTATTATCCAACTGGTTAGAAAGACGGCTGACGGTGATTCAAAAAATACAACTATATAATTGATCTTATAAAAGACTGTAGTCAATGATAACAGTCTTTTCATTGTTTTCCTGCTCTCATCATGATATCTATAAGAACACAATCCTATACCATTCCTTATAAGGTAATTGGTATATCCTCCCTGCTTTTTGTGAAAAAGTTTCCTCTACTTTTAAGATGACATGTAACCACTTTTTAAACATCTTTTTTCCCATTATTCAATAGCAATAATTTACCTATTTATTCAATTTTTTCTTTATTTTCCTATTTTATGATAGTATAAATTTTAATACATATACAATACATATCGCTTACTAGTTTAATTGTTGGAGGAAAAATCTTAATGAAAAGAAGTTTACGAATTAAAATGTTAGTTACTTTTTCGTTAATTGTTCTAACAAATTGTATCATTCTCGCCTATATAAGTCATACGGTGTCTGCTAATCTCGTAAAGGATACGGTTAGTCAGCTTGCAGGAACGATTGTTCAACAAGCAGTTGATGGCATTGATGTGGAGAAATACGAAGAAATTACATTAGATTCTGGGGAAACAGATTTATATTATCAATTAAGAGAACAATTAAATGAATTACGTGAGACAACAGGGTTGACCTATTTATACACAATGTCACGTGAACAAGTAAATGGGACATATCAGTATTATTATATGGTTGATGGAATGCCTGTAGGCAGTGAAGATGAATCGCTGCTGGGTGATGTTGAGGAGGAAATAGCTACATTTCCGGCGATTGTGAAGACGTTTGAAACAGAATCCATGCAGGTTGATATGACTTTTTCGCAAAACTGGGGCGGAACGGTGTCAGCCTATGTTCCAATAAAAAATTCAACAGGTGACGTGATTGGGATTATGGGAGCTGACCTTGATGCAACGAAGGTTTATCAACAGCTTGATGAAAATAAGCTAACATTAATGATGATAACGGTCCTAATTCTTGTCATTAGCAGTGTGATTATTTTCTTTTTTACCTATTATCTATTAAAACCTTTAAAAGATTTAACGAGGCAAGTGCAGCACGTTGGAGCAGGAAACTTAACAGCTAAAATGGAAATCAAGCGCTCAGATGAAATAGGGAATTTATCGGTTGCGATTGATAAAATGCGAGAAAATCTTAGAGACATGATCTCTAACATCTCCAATGTTGCTGGTTCTGTTTCACGACATAGCGAAGAATTAACACACTCTTCAAATGAAGTGAAACAAGGTAGTTTACAAGTTGCTGCTACCATGCAATTGCTCTCAAATGGGGCTGATACACAAGCAGACGCTTCTAGACTATTAGCTCAAGAGATGGATAACTTTTCAATAAAAATACAAGAAGCTAATCAAAATGGAGAAGAAATTTCGCTGAAATCAAACGTAGTGTTAGAGCTTGCTAACGAAGGCATCCAGTATATGTCAGGATCCGTGCATCAAATGGAACTTATTAATAGCATTGTTCATAACTCCGTACAAAAAGTTCAAGTATTAGACCAACAATTACAAGAAATCACAAAATTAGTCGATGTGATCAACTCCATCGCAGGTCAAACAAATCTGCTTGCACTTAATGCCGCAATTGAAGCTGCAAGAGCAGGTGAACATGGGAAAGGGTTTGCGATTGTTGCTGATGAAATAAGAAAGCTATCCGTCCAGGTTACGACTTCTGTCAAGGATATTACGGAAATTGTTGATAACATCCAACATGAATCACATGATATCGTTCACTCGTTAGAAGAAGGCTATGACCAAGTTCAAAATGGCAGCAGTCAAATTCAATTAACTGGAGAAGCCTTTAGTAAGATTCACTCTTCAGTGTCCAGTATGGTTGAAAGAATATCGGTTATTTCAAAAAACTTAGAAGTGATCTCAACAAACTCAATATGTATGAATGATTCCATTGAAAAGATTGCCGCAATCTCCGAAGAATCAGCTGCAGGTGTTGAAGAAACGACTTCTTCTGTCAAGCAAACCCACTCATCGATGGAAGAAATCTCAGGAAATGCCATCCAGCTCTCACAATTAGCAGAGAATTTGAATGATCAGGTGAAAAATTTTCAGTTAAAGTAAACATACCAATACATTCATTGACTCTTACCTCCTTCTGACATATGAACGAAGGAGGTTATTGTTTTTTCCGTCCTTCCCAAAGACAATATTGTGTTATCAATGTACTACCTAACTTTGCTGGGTATATTGATTTTTTAGTAGGTTAGGAAGAAACCAGACTAAACAGTTAATGAATTAGGTGATTCAGAAGTACAGTTACATCATGACTAAACGTTCTTGCTCACTGCATCTGGCATGATATACGTGTCGCCAATTTGAAGATAGTTTATTAATAAATCATTATCCAAGGTTTACCACACCACACCACACCTCATCACATTCCGTCCTTTTAAGTCACCTTTCTTTGAACCTGCCATAGCTGAATTTACAATACATTGATAAATCAAAACAAAAAAGGATAATACTATGAATAAATGGAAAATAGGAGGACATCATTTTGGGTACAAAGAACAATGGATTATCAATTTTCGCCTTAGGCGGGATTAATGAAATCGGTAAAAACATGTATGTGGTCCAATATGCAGATGAGATTATTATTATCGACTGCGGGGCGAAGTTTCCTGATGAAAGTTTATTAGGAATTGACTTGATCATTCCTGATCTTACCTATCTTGTTGAAAATAAAGAAAAGATTAAAGCGATGATTGTGACACATGGGCATGAGGATCACATTGGGGGCATTCCTTACTTTTTAAAAAAATTAAACGTACCTATATATGCAACTAAGTTTACCTTAGGTTTAATTGAATTAAAATTAACGGAACATAAGCTTCTTAGAGAAACCGAACTAAAATCAATTGATGATCAATCACGTATTCAGTTTGATGAAATGAGTTTATCGTTTTTCAAAACAAGCCATAGTATTCCGGATTGTTTGGGTATTGTTTTTCATACACCAGAAGGAAATGTCGTCCATACCGGTGACTTTAAATTTGATTTAACTCCTGTAAACAATCAATATTCGGATATACATAAAATGGCGGAGATCGGTCAGCAAGGTGTGCTCTTGCTATTATCAGAGAGTACGAATGCTGAACGTTCTGGGTCGACTCCGACTGAACGACGGGTTGGTGACCATATTGATGAGGCTTTTATGAAAGCAAAACGCAAAGTGATCATTTCTACCTTTGCTTCGAATGTCAATCGTGTTCAGCAGGTTGTTTCTGCAGCACTTAAGACAAATCGTAAGCTTGCGTTGCTTGGCCGCAGTATGGTAAATGTCATTGATGTAGCGATTAAACGTGGATATCTGCAAGTTCCTGAAGGTATGTTAATCGAACCACATCAAATCAATGCACTGCCCCCAGAACAGGTGGCAATTCTATGTACAGGAAGTCAAGGTGAGCCATTGGCCGCTCTTGCCCGCTTGTCGACATCCTCTTTTCGTGGTGTAGAAATTTTACCTGAGGACACGGTGATTTTAGCTGCCTCACCTATTCCAGGGAATGAACGCAATGTATCACGAATCATCGACAACTTATTTCAGCTTGGTGCACATGTCATCTACGGCTCAGGCAGTTCAACAGGCATGCATGTATCAGGGCACGGCTACCAAGAAGATTTAAAATTAATGCTCACATTAATGAAACCGACTTATTTTATCCCGATACATGGTGAATTTAGAATGCTGCATCACCACAGACAGCTAGCGGAGTCTGTTGGTGTACGAAAAAATCATACATTTATCATTAACAATGGGGATGTTGTTGATATTGAAAACAAAGAGGCACGGCAAACTCGTAAAATCCCATCTGGTAATACATATGTAGATGGAATTGGTGTTGGTGATGTTGGCGAGATTGTATTACGAGATCGCAAACAATTATCAGAGGATGGAATGATCGTGATTGTTTTAACAATTAGTAAATCAGAAAGAAAAATGATATCACGCCCTGATACGATTTCACGTGGCTTTGTGTATGCGCGAGACTCTGAGGACCTGCTTCGAAAGGTTAATCACCTTGTCGAAAAAAACGTTAACGACTTATTAGCTGAGGACATCCATCAATGGAATGTGCTTAAACAAAACATTAAAAAATCATTGGGACAATATTTATTTGAAAAAACGAAGCGGAAACCGATGATTTTACCGATCATTATTGAGGTGTAGGTTTATACCGAATGATTTATTGTCCGTGTGACAAGAGATATTGTCCGAAGCTCAGCATTTATTGTCTGATCAGGTGATTTTATTGTCCTGATTGCAATTTTATTGTCCAAAAGCTTAAAGATAATGACCAACCGACAAATCCAGACAAACTTTTTGCCTGATCAACTAAATACAAAACGAGCTTGAGTTACTCTCAAGCTCGTTTATCTTGCTTGCTTATTTATTTTCCAAAACCGGCTGTACCTCTGTATTTTCATCCTTTAAATTGAAAAGTGGAAATGTAAGCAATGTTCCAATAAGGAATAAGACACCTGAAAGTACATACACACCAGTCAATGTCAGCGGGGTCTTTACAATTCCAGATGCTGACATACCAATGACCATCATTCCCATAAATAACGGATTGAGGACACCATTAACACGTCCGATAAAAGCCTCATCCGTATTTTTTAGGATTAACGTATTAATCCCAATATGAATGCATGGGAAAAATAAACCGTTAAAAAGTTGAAGAAGAATGGTTAAAACGAAATTTGTTGACAAACCAACACCGATCGTCCCAATCATACTTGCGAAGATACCGAGTGCAAGAAGCTTTTGCGGGGAGATTTTCTTTGAAATCGCAAAGACAATTCCTCCGCCAAGCAGCATACCTACCCCATTTGCCATGAGTAACCACTGAAGATAATCCTTTGGCAAGCCCAATTTTTCAATCGTTACAAAGATCATCAATGGTGAAATAAGGCCAACCGCCAGACCACAAAAAGCAAAGATTGATCCCATTGATCTTAGAATTTTCTTTGACATGACATAGCGAAATCCATCTGCTAATTCTTTCTTGAAATTATTTTCCTCTTCTGTTTTCTCTTTCGCTGCATCTCGTGGAAGAGTGAATAAAACAACTGCTGAAAGTAAAAACATCGTTCCCATTACACCAATCGACGTATAGATGCCATACTTTTGATAAACAAATGCCCCTATAACTGGACCGATGACCATAAAGATCGCCATTAATGATTGGAACATCGCCATAACAGATTGTAATTGTTCACCTGGAACATGCTGCTTTAACAGCTTCATGGCTGAAGGCATAGAAAATTGAGATAAAATAGCTGATACAAATGTTGCAAAGAAAATCGTCTGCCATGAACCGTAAAGAAGTGTAAGTAACACAACAAAAATGGAAACAGCTGATAATAAATCACACCAAACCATCGTAAGCTTAGGCTTCCAGCGGTCTGCAAATGTTCCTCCAATAAATGAAAAGATAAAGATTGGCGCAAACTCCGCAACAGAAATCAACGAAACATACAATGGATCATTATTTGTGATTTCTGTCACGTATAATAGAATCGCAAAATTCCGCACCCAAATACCGAGCTGCAGCAAGAAGTTTGATGCCATGATCGCCACAACAAATCGATTTGCAAAAAGATTCCCAGTCGGTTTGACTGCTGTAGCGGACATGCCATCTTGATTATTTATTTCCAAGTTCATCTCCCTCTCTGAACTACATTTTCTTCATCCGTTTTTCTTTCATTACATCCCTGTTCGTAATAAAAGATTTTTTCACCATCAATCATCTTATCTTCCATAATGTAGGAAATCAAGTTTTATTTTTAAAATTTATGTTGTTTATGAATACTTGAAGAAAATACAAAAAACAGAGAGAAGCATTCTCTCTGTTTTGCCTTCATCCTTTCGGTTAGTAGGGGACTGTCCCCTAACACCGCACCTCTCCATCAATAATCGTCATTTCAACCTTATTGCTTAAAAGCTCGTCTGGATGTTCGATTGCAAATAGGTCTTTTGAAAAGACTGTCATATCAGCAAATTTGGCTTGTGTTAACGTACCTTTGACATGCTCTTCATTTGTTGCATAGGCGCCGCCTATTGTAAACAATTTAACAGCTTCCAATATTGATAATTTTTCTTTTTCGTTCCAGCCTTGGTGTGATTGTGATGGTAATCTTCTTGTCAGTGCTGCATGAAGACCTAGTAATGGATCTAATGGTTCTACAGGTGCATCTGAGCCGCCTGCACAAATGACTCCTCTTGAAAGCAGTGTTTTCCATGCATATAGATTCTTTTCTCTTTCTTCACCAAGTCTTTCTTTAATCCATGGATAATCACTCACAACAAATCGAGGCTGAATATCAGCGATACGGCTTGAATCAGCTAAACGTGCTATCAATTCCTCCCGGATAAGAGAAACATGAATAAAGCGGTCCCGATGTTGTCCTTTTGGCAGCTGATCTAATAAATCCAATACATCTTCTAACGCTTTATCACCGATTGTATGAACAGCAATTGGCATCCCGTACTCTTTCACCTCTTTGAACATGTCAAAAAGTGCAGCCTTGTCCTGCATTTCCTCACCAAATTGTTGTGGTGCATCATGATAAGGCTCCTTTAAGAGAGCTGTCCTTCTTCCAAATGCCCCGTCTGCAAAAAACTTAATCGCTCCAATTTGTAATTTCTCATTCCCAAATCCAGCAGCCATTCCTCTTTCTTTTAAATCGTTCAAGAAAGGATAATCGATTAATAGATTGCATCTTAAACCTTTATGGTCATGATTGATGATTTCATTATACAGTTTATATGTTTGATCTAAACCTCCAAAATATAACGGATCATTTGTATGCACGCTTGTTAAGCCTTTTGTTACAGCTAGCTGCATGGCTAGTTCAAGGCCATGTTTCAGTTCATCAAATGATTTATCTAGAATTTGATCCGTAAAAAGCTTTGCTGCCGTTTCAAGGATTAATCCGTTTGGCTTCTTCGTAACTGGATCAAGAACAATTTGTCCACCTGTCGGCACGGTCATTGACGGATCGTATTGACATACTTCGAGTGCCTTACTATTGACTAAAAAAGCATGGTGACAAATTCTTTTTAAAAAGATTGGACAATTCGGTGCAACATAGTCTAATTCTTCAATAGTCGGAATCGTACTGCCATCATTGAATAAATTTTCATCCCAACCAATGCCAATTAACCATTTTCCTTGTGGAATCGCTCCTGCCTTTTCACGTATTTTATGAAGCATGTCGTGTTTCGAAGTCACACCAACTAAATCAAGATCGAGCAAATTAAACGCAACACCGGAAAGATGCAGATGACTGTCAATCATGCCGGGTGTCGCCATTTTCCCTTGTAAATCAATAATCGTTGTATCATGCCTGCCCCATTGCAGGATCATATCTTCATGTGAACCGAGCTCTACAATTTTCCCATTTTCTACGACAATCGATTCAACTATAGGTTGATTCTTATTTAATGTATAAATTTTTCCATTTGTAAAAATCGTTTTTGACATAGTAATCTCCCTGTATGCTTTTTAATCATTTTACTATTTGTTATAAAAATTATGAAATCAAATTGAGCTTGAGGATCGTCTTTGAATTTTATCAGCGAAATTTTGATTATATCAGTGATTTCTGGAATATATCAGCGAAATTTCGGTTTTATCAGTGAATCCAAATCTATCATTTTGAAATTATAACGATAAAAAGGAAGCGTTATAAGCTTCCCTTTCTAAACAATTTTCCCAATCTGATCATTAGGCTTCGCAACTTGATATGTTTGGCTATACTTCTCCTGTACAAACCAAATCGCAATCACGGCTACTAGACAAGGTATGGCAAAGGCTAGGAAGTTTACTTGCAGAGAGAATTGTTGGCTTAATAAAATACCTACCAATGTTGGTCCCATAATTCCGCCGATTCTTCCGATACCTAGGGCCCAGCCGATCCCTGTTGATCTAATTTCTGATGGATAATATTGCGATACATAGGCATTTGTAATAATTTGTGTCCCTGTTGTTGTTCCACCGGCAATCATTAATAACACATATAATAGAAACATACTTGGTTTAAAGCTTAAGAGTAAGAGAGATACGAAAGCTAAAAGAAAGTATGAAATGAGTACTTTTCTTGATCCAAAACGATCTGCTAATTTTCCGCCTGTGATAGCACCGATTACTGCTCCAATATTTAAAGTTAAGAGGAAGGTGAGACTTGAGCCTAATGGATAGCCTGCTCCTTGCATGATTTTCGGCAGCCATGTGCTTAGTCCATACATTACGAGGAGACACATAAAAAACGAAATCCAGAACATGATCGTACTTAAGGCACGGTGTTCACTAAATAATTTTTTAACTGGGAAGCCTGTGCTTTTTTCTGCGTTTAGAATATATTTATCTGTTTTGCTATAGTTTGTATTAGGATCAATTTGACTTAGAACAGAAATCAATGTATCTTTTTGATTTCGTAACACATAAAAGTTAATTGATTCTGGAAGAACTTTATTTAAGAGCGGTAATAATAGTAATGGTACAGCCGCCAGCCATACGACCATTCTCCAGCCGAAATTCGGAATTAAATAGATCGCACCGACAGATGCAACTACACCCCCTAATGCATGTCCGCTAAACATGATGGCCACTAATGTACTTCTCAATTTTTTAGGAGCATACTCGGTAATTAAGGCAACGAGGTTTGGCATAACCCCTCCAAGTCCTAATCCAGCGATAAAACGCTGCACAGCAAATAATGCAAATCCATTTGCAAACCCTGAAGTAAAGGTAAAGACTGAGAAGATGATTGTGCATAAAAAAATCACATTTTTTCTGCCGATTTTATCGGCAACAGGTCCAAAAATTAACGCACCTAACATCATCCCAATTAACGCGTAGCTGCTAAGTGCTCCCGCTTCAATTGGACTAATTCCCCACTCGTCCATTAATGTCGGGATAATGGTTCCTAACATGAACATATCATAACCATCACAAATAATAATAAACATACAACAGATTAGTAACTGTAAGTGAAAACGGTTAAATTTTTGATTATCGATAATTTCTCCCACATTGATCGTTTTCAATGGTTTCCCCCCTTAATCACACGTATTCTGTAAACAGAATCTCCTTTATACCCGATAAATGAATAGAGTAGACGATTAGCTGTTCATCCTTTATCAAAAGAGTTTGATCATTTACGTTAAGATATAAAACATAAGCCTTACATGTTTTAATCATTCCCTCTTTGTAATAATCAATCGTGATCAACTCATTTGTTGATAATTCCTTTAAAATCATCCCACCCCCCCCTTAACTGATAACTTTCAAATATAGGTAATAAAACAATTGATAACGCTTACAAAACACAACCTAATATTTTATCTTGAATTACTTTTTAACAGCATCTACTTTCCCATGTCATTTGTGTTAAAGTAAAAGGAGTATTCATAAATAGTGAACTAAGTTTCCTATTTATATGATACTTACAATAGCTAATAAATGTCAATATATTATCGAAAGTCATGTGTTTTTTAAAATTTCAAAATAAAAAACCGGAAGAACTCCCTTCCGGTTAGCATTTCATATATTTACCTAAAAGGCACAGCGATAAGGTCTATACGATCCTTTTATTTAGTATTGGATGTACTCTCCCCATTATTTCGAAACAGTCCATTCTTCAACAAATTCATCTCAATCATATAGTCATTCATTGCTTCTTCAAGTGTGACTTCTTGGGCAAAAATCTTCACAAAGTTACGAAATGTGACAGACGATATAATTTGCATGAGATGGAACAATTCCTTATCATTCGCTACGTTTAAGGTGGACTTATTTATTAAGTTACTCATTCTCTGAAAATTTTCATTCATTTCAATTTCACTGAAACTGCTCGCAAATGTCCGTTCAATTTTAAATGTCATATTTAAAAACGTATTACGCAAAAAATGAATATTATCTTCTTCTTTTATGATCAATTCAAAAAATGAGGCCATCGTGTCAAATAAATCGCCATTATTGTTTTTCAAGAGTAAGAGAAAATTTTTCTTATATTCTTTCGTTAGTTCTTTTAATAAAAAGAAAAATGCGTCTTCTTTGTCTTCAAAGTATTGATAAAAACTGCCGCGAGGAATGCCGGCTTTTTTAATAATGTTCGTAATGGATGCCTCATATAAAGGTACTCTTGAATATTCTTGTTTTGCTGCAGCAATTAATTTTTGTTTTTTATCCTCTGGTAGATTAAAAAAAGTAATTTTCGGCATGTTTCCCCCCATTTGTACAGGGGACTCCCCTTCCGTTTATTTTATTAAATGAAGCAATAAGTCTTGAGGAATATGAAACCTTTCTTTTTCAAACAATTTGATTTGCAGTTCCTGTTCTTTGTCATTAAGCTCTTTAAACGTGTTCATTTCTTTATGAATACTTTCCATTTTCTTATCTAATTGTGCTGCTGAAAGTGCAGCGGCTTTTAAATCATTTTTTATGTTTTCAGGGATTTCGTTGTCATATTTATAATAAATTTTGTGTTCCAAGCTTGCCCAGAAATCCATCGCGATCGTTCGAATTTGAATTTCAACAGGGATATGGTCTTCTTTATCTGACATAAAAATTGGAATTTCTAAGATTAAGTGGAGGCTTTGATACCCATTTTGCTTCGGTTCTTTAATATAATCTTTACATTCAATGACTTTTATATCTTTTTGTTTTTGCAGCATCGCACTCAATTCATAAATATCTGAAATAAATGGGCATGTAATTCGAATACCTGCTATATCGCGAATATTTTTCTTGATCGCTGATAATGTGAAGTCATACCCTTTCCTCTGCATCTTTTTAAAGATACTTTCAGGTGATTTTAATCGGGATTTCACATGTTCAATCGGATTATAATCGTGAATATAGTGAAATTCTTGCTTTAAAATATCAATTTTGGTATTCATTTCATCTAAAGCAAACTTATAGGACATCATAAATCGAGTGATTTCGTTTTTTAATGTTTTAAATTGAGCTAAACTTCCTTTTGTTGAAACTTCCATGTTTATCTCCTTATCGGAAAATTCCCTTTATTCCTAAGGGAACATACTTGTATTTATTCTTTATTTTTGGTCTTTTACATATTGAAGCATTGATTTTTCTTAATTGTAATTCATCCACTAATTTTCTTACTGCATTCTCATCCATCACTCTTCCACCTCAATATGACATTGTGTCACTTCTAAAATAATCATATATGACACAGTGTCATATGTCAACAAAAGTTAGGGGACAGTCCCCCACTACTTATAGCGATGAGGGACTGTCCCCAATAAATCGATCCCTTCCAGCACTCATGCCAAATACAGTCATGACCGCTGAGATAATAATCAGTGTGATAAGCGGAACAGTCCATATGTGTGCAATGTCGTACAAATACCCAATAAACATCGGACCAACTGCTGCTAGTATATAGCCAATTGATTGTGCCATTCCTGACAGCTCTGCAGCTTGCTTTGCATTTTTCGTTCGCAATCCTAAATAGCTTAAAGCTAATGGAAAGTTCCCACCTAATGCGAAGCCGATTAACATAATACTTGCAATCAAATTCAGTTCAGAATTGCCTAGAAATAACCCGCTGTAACCAATGATTGAACATACACCTAACGCACATGCAATCCATAGCTGTGAGCGGTAATTACCTGCGATGACTGGAATGAAGAAACTTGCAGGTAAACCCATAATTTGTGTAAAGGAAAGCAGCCAGCCAGCTGTTTCCATACTCATCCCACGAGCGTGGAGAATCTCAGGTAACCACGAGATCGTGACATAAAATAAAAAGGACTGAAACCCCATGAAGATGGCGATCTGCCATGCAAGTCGTGAACGCCAGACATGGTGATGCTGTGATTGAACCTTCTTTATTTCCGTTGGATTGCCTTGTCGGTATTTTAGAAGATAGCCCCAAATGAAAATAGCTAACACAGCTGGCAAACCCCAGACAATTAACGATCCTTGCCAGCCTAGCTGGAAACGATCCGCAAGTGGTACACTAACACCTGATGCAAGAGATGCAATCAATCCCATTGAGGTTGAATAAACACTCGTCATCAACCCAAATTTCTTTGGGAATTTATCTTTAACGATTGCCGGCAATAAAACATTACCAATGGCTATGCCTACCCCTACTAAAAGAGTGCCCGTGAAAAGAAAAAAGGACAGCGAGATCGAACGAATGCCAATACCAATTAACAGCAAAAGCAAACCAAAAATCAAGACAAGCTCATTCGAAAAGCGATTGGCGAGTTTTGGCACAATCGGAGACATAACCGCAAATGTAATGAGCGGCAGACTCATCAGCAAGCCGGCACTCCAATGAGCTAATCCGATATCCTCTTGAATCATCCCAATTAACGGTCCTAAAGATGTAATTGCAGGTCTTAAATTAAACGCAACTAGAACAATCCCAGCTAAAAGTAAATATATGTACAATGATTTCGTATAAGGCTTTCGCAATTCCACGAAGAAATCCCCTCTCAGATGAACAAACTTCCTACACTGTATCATAAACATATTATTTCTTCAAAGAAAATGAAAAAGGCTATCCAAAGGTTCGTGCCTCTGAAAAAATTGAGAAATTACTAGCTAGTTTTAGTTAAAGAAGGTGGAATCTATATTAATCTTTTAAAGAAATTAAAACGTTGAAATTGAAGCTCCTAAAAATGTAATAAACTTCAATACTTCATCTGTTTCTACTTTTGTTAATACATAGGTAGAGGATGTTGGCGGGATAATTTTTTCTGGCTTTATTTCTACCAGTTTATTCCTATCTATTTCGTTTTTAACCATAGTAATAGGTAAATAGGAGACTCCAAGTCCTTCTTCTATGAAACGCTTTGTCACTTCTGCTTGAGTAACTTTCATTGTTTGCACAGTTGGATAATACCTCTTAACATTGTTTAAAAGATTATCCCAATAATCTGGGTGGTTATGAGTTATTAGCCTGTACTTATGTAGTATCGTTTGTTCATCAAGAAAAGCCGCCTCTTTGCCTTCATTAGGTCCAACTAATATAACAGATTCTTCATGAATCATCTTGTTCTTTATATTTGTATGGATAGGTAGAATTCTTGTTAGTCCTAAGTCTGCTCTCCCTGAACTGATTTCCTCGCCTATATCATAAGATTTCAGTACATTTATGATGACTTCTATATTTGGATTTTCATCAATAAAATTCCTTAGTATAGATGGGAGGAATGATGATGCGATTTGTGGTGCAGCAGCAATAACTAACTTTCGATTATATCCTTGTTTCCACGATTCAAAATCTTTCATTCCTTGCTCATACTTTGATATTAACTCCCTTGCATATAAAAGAAATGTATGACCTGCTGGTGTAAGAGCAACTTTATTGCCTATTCTGTCAAACAATTGAATATTAAGGCTTTCTTCCAGCCTTTTAATATGTTTAGTTACAGCAGGTTGTGTTAGAAACAGTTCTTCTGAGGTTTTCCTGAAATTCTCATACTTAGCAGTAATAACGAATGTCTTTATCCATTTCATTTCCATGTTGTATTTATCTCCTATAGCTTTTTAATAACGAATCGTTATTAAAAATCAATTTTTTCGTTAATTTTAATTATATGTAATATTCTGTATCATTCAATTAACAAACGATAAAGGGGGAATAACAACATGTCATTCAATCAATCAAGAGATTCCATTGTGCAACAGTTTAATGAAAACGCAAATCTATACGATTCTCAGAGAAGCAAATTAATTCCATGTTTTGATGATTTTTATTCGATCCCTATTTCCATCATGAACACTCATTCTCAAGCACCAACTGTACTTGATATCGGGTCAGGAACTGGTTTATTTTCATCTTTTATTCTACAGAAATACCCTGAAGCGAATCTTACTCTTATCGATATTTCAGAAAAGATGATTGATATCGCAAAGAAAAGATTCTCTCATCTTTCAAATATTAATTATATTATAGATGACTATACTTCTTATGAGTTTAATCATACGTTTGATATTATTGTATCATCATTATCCATCCACCATTTACCGGATAAGGAGAAGAAAAATTTATATCAACGAACTTACTCCATATTAAATAATGGTGGACTTTTTCTAAACGCTGACCAAGTATTAGGAAATACACCTTTTCTGGAGAAGCTTTACAAGAATGATTGGAAGCACAAGGTTGAAAATAGTGGTTTATCGCAAGAAGAAATTGATTCAGCATATGAACGAACAAAATTAGATAAGTTGTCCACGTTAGATGACCAATTAAACTGGCTAACAAAGAGTGGATACAAGGATGTTGACTGTGTATATAAATATTTTAACTTTGTTGTACTATATGGAAGGAAAACATAAATAATGGAACAAACCAACTATGAACTCTTTCTTAAAAGAGCACTTAGTTGGTTTGTTTTTAATTCAAAATAAAGTTTGCAAAAATATATAAAATAACAATACTCATTAGAATCGTTATATTTGATATAGTGGCAATTAAACGGATGCTGCTGGTGCTATATTTAAATTCAACTGCAAAGGGTAAGGGTGATGCTGCAACAGGTAGTAACAACCCGATCAAGATTGTATACCGAAACATCTGATCGTAAGGAAGGAAAAGGTATAAACCAAAACCAAAAAGCAGACCTAAACCGTAACGAAAAGTTAAAAATTTCAACATAGGTTTAATAAATTGTTTTTCGAATTTAAAATTTAAATAAAGTCCTAATAATAATAAGCATAATGGCATATTAGCTCCTGAGATTGTACTTGCAACATTAATGAGTGTATCAGGTAATTGAATGTGGCTAAAATTTAAAATAGTAGCAATAAGATAAGTCATTAACGGAATAGACTTTCCAAGTTTTTTTAGAATGTCGATTGGTTTAAAACTTAGACCTTCTTCTGAAAAATGACTTCCTATAATATAAGCAATTCCAAACACAACAAATGATGTTCCGACATCAAACATACTAAAATATGTTAATCCACCCATCCCCCATATTGCATAAACTAAAGGAAATGCAAATAAGCCAACATTAAATCCCGAAGAAAGCATCAGTAAAGAACCTTTAAGTTCTCTTTCCTCATTTTTAAAAACTAAGAAACCTAGACATGCTGTTATGATTCCATAAACGAGTACAATAACTGGTATTAAAATTAAAGAAGTTTCTATTTTTACAGAATCGAATGTGACAAGAACTAAAGCAGGCAGGGTAATTTTAAAAATAATTTTTGAAATCACTGCACCATCTTTTTCTCGTAAAATATTTACACGTTTTAATAGATACCCAAGGGCAATGATGATAATAATATAAAGAAATTCCTGATTCATTTAAAATGACTCTCCTCAAAGAAGTATATTAATGTAAGTTTCTGTAAGTAATGAAATATGATAAATACTCATCAATCGTTATTATTATTTGGATTTATCCTTCATTCTTCTTTCCTCTTGCAGGATTCACGAACAACTAAAGTTGGGCGCAATTCAATTTTTTTCATTTCACTTGATTTTCCTTGAATTCGTTCAAGTAATGTCCTTACCGCTTGTTCTCCTAAATCTTTGATTCTAGCATCAATGGTCGTGAGTGGTATCCTCGCAAACCTTGAAAAGTAAATATTATCAAATCCAATAACAGATAAATCTTCAGGAACTTTCCATCCATATTGTCTTGCAGCATCTAAAACACCAAGTGCAAGAACATCAGTACCGGCAAAAATAGCTGTCGGTGAATGACTCTTAAAAACAATTTTTTCAGCGGCTTCATAGCCTTCTTCGACACTTTGCCCACTTTCTAAAATATTACAGTACCCAAGGAGGCCGTGTTCCTTCAAAACATCCTTAAATCCTTTGACGCGCTGTTGGAACTGATAAATGTTTTTTGGACCTGTAATCATAGCAATCCGCTGATGTCCAAGACCAACAAGATACTCTGCTGCTAAACGACCTCCAATATATCCATCTATCACAACATAATCAACTTGACTATTAGGAATATGGCGATGAAGCAGAACAATGTGCTTAAATGTCTTGTTAAATTGTGATAATTCAATCCCCTCTTCTCTTACATTTGCTAAAATAATGCCATCTAAATGCTGAAATTTATTCATAAGGACATCTGGAAGTTCACGCTCGTTGCTAATATCATCATTCGTACTAAACAGAACGACACTATAATGATGTTTAGCAGCTTCCGTTTCGACTGACTTAATCAATTCCATATTGATCATGCTTTCATAATTTGAGACAACAAGACCAATTAGCTTCGTTGACTTATTGGCTAAGCCACGAGCTAAACTATTAGGTTGAAACTGAAGCGTCTCAATGGCATTCTCAATTTTCTTCTGTGTATTCGGAGAAACATATGGAATGTTATTCAGATACTTTGATACGGTAGCCTTTGATACACCAGCGAGGTTCGCAACATCTTGGATCGTTGGTCTTTTTTTCATCTTTATACACTCCATTAATCTAATCACTTATTTTCTAGGAAACCGGTTTACTATTTGATAAAAAAAATGAATAGCTTTTTATATTATAGCAAATTAAATTTATCCAAGTAATGAAAATAGAATGGTTCCTTGGCTACCATTTTCCCTGTCCTGAAATATCCTTTATCCTAATGCCATTCAACTATTATGCAAAATAAGAAAAGCGATACTTATTAAAGTATCGCAACACGTTAGCTGAACTAAATGTTATTCATTTCTTTTGGCATTAACCTCAATTGTTTTAAATTTATTTAGTATGATTTTCACAAATATCCCAATAAAAATATAACCCGGGATCGAGTATATGTGCTCCCATTTTAACATTACATAAATCCCTAACCATTGAAAAATACGTTCCCCGACAAATGCAGCGAATAATGCAAATATGATCGTTCCTACTATGTATGTTTTCCACTTAGGAAACCACTGATAAAGCATCATATAAATAAGAGGAAGGATAGAAAAATCAGCAATTGCCCACAAGTCTCTTTCTAAGGGTGTTAAAGTATACGGATAAGTCCAAAAACCTAGTGATGAACCAATTTGGTCAAATATAAAAGAAATAATAGATATTATTAATCCAACCATACTTATTTCTATTATCCGAGTTTTGTCGATCAATCTCCACCACAGAACAAAAGGGAAAATTAACAAAAAAACATTTATCCACCATTGATAAGTAAAAACCACTTCATTAGCCCAGTAATCTAGCCACAACTTCCGTAAATATTCATACGTCTTTTCTATTTCCTGAAACTTATCCATGTTTCCTACCTTTTTAATTTAAGTATGCTCTAACAAGAGAGAACTTATGTAAATTTGTATCTTTCGTCTCCATGGGCGGTCAACTGTGTCTTTCTATCTAATTACTATATGTTTCAATTTCACTTTTATAAAGTTTGGGATAGAGTTCATCCAAAAGAATATGGAAAGAAGTGGACTTAGTGGACCTCCCTGTGGTGTTCCTTCCTCAGAATCAAAGGTTACACCATTAATCATGATTCCTGCTTGGAGATAAGGTTTGCCGCCCTCTTCCTTTAGATTCCGCGTCACCGCGAACACCGTTGCATTGAGCTACTGTTTTATTTCTGCCTTCACCGTTCAGGGCTTACACCCTATAGATTGCACCCATGCTGGGCACACAATAAGACCTAACCTTAATGAAAAGGTTAGGTCTTCATTTATACCAAATACAAAAAAATATAAAAATCATATAGTTTAACTAGGAATTATAGGTAAAAAATCACACATTAGATATTTTAAAATCCTCTGATACATTCTTTTCTTTCCCTAAAATATGAGTCAATATCTTGGTTACTGCTTTATGAAAAACAGGATGATCCCTTTGCCGTGGATATGGAAGGTTAATCACTTGTTCCATAGATATTTCACCAGCTTCAATGACAATGACACGGTTTGCTAAGGCGATTGCTTCCTCCACATCATGTGTAACCAAGATTGCCGTAAATTGCTTTTCCATCCATAAATCTTGAATGAGCTGTTGCATTTCAATTCTCGTTAATGCGTCTAGTGCACCTAAAGGTTCATCTAACAAAAGGAGTTCAGGTTCATGGACAAGGGCCCTTGCAAGTGCGACTCTTTGTCTTTGACCACCTGATAAAACATTCGGCCACTCCTTCGCACGTCCTAATAATCCTACCTGCTCCAGTAGAGTAGTTATTTTTTCTTCATTTCCTTTTTTTAATCCTAAGCCAACATTTTGCTGGACTGTTTTCCAGGGAAGAAGCCTTCCATCCTGGAACATCATTTTAGCAGTTGAGCTCTTTTCATTTAACGGCTTTCCATCTATTACTATGTCTCCTCCGCTTGGTTGTTCTAGTCCAGCTATTAATCTAAGCAAAGTACTTTTTCCACATCCGCTCTTCCCTACAATGGCTATGAAATCTCCTTTATTTACTTTTAGTTCAATGTTTTTAAGTACCTCCTGCTGACCAAATGATTTTTGCACATTTGATAATTCTAGCTTTGCTCTTTTCCCTTTACTCATGATGATCCTCCTACTTCTGAAAATTCTGATCCCATGTTAAAAATCGTCTTTCTGCTAATTTCGCGATATAATCAGATAGTTTTCCTAAGATGGCATATAACATGATACTTAAGACAACAACATCTAATTGCATAAATTCCCTCGCATTCATTGCCATATACCCAATTCCAGAGTTTGCTGCAATGGTTTCGGCTACGATTAACGTAACCCAAGTGATGCCAAGTGCAAAGCGAACACCTACTAAAATGGAAGCTAGAGCACCTGGAAAAATAATATGCCAGAATAGACGGAATCCTCTTAAGCCATAAACCTTACCCATTTCAATTAATGAGGTGTCCACCGAACGAATGCCATGAAATGTGTTTAAGTAGATAGGAAAAAATGTACCAAGAGCAACTAAAAATAGCTTTGCTTCTTCTTCAATTCCAAACCATAAAATGACAATTGGAATTAAAGCGAGATGGGGAATATTACGAATCATTTGGATGGATGTATCGAATAGCGTTTCTGCTACTCTAGACAAACCATTCCATAAACCTAGTAAAAACCCAATACCTCCCCCAATAATAAATCCGAAAAAGGCTCTCTGTGTACTAACACTAATATGATGTAGTAATTGACCTGACTGCCCAAGCTCTATTGCTGCTTTTACAATATCAACGGGGTTTGGTAAAATTCTTGATGAGATAAATCCTACCGATGAGAGCACTTGCCAGGAAATTAGCAGGATGAATGGCACAATCCATGGTACAAGTTGATTCATACTTTTCTTCATTTCTATCACCTATTTGAATGTAGTTTTTTTGGAAGGAGATCGCTCGCAACAATTTCTCCAAAAGGACTGACAATACTCGAAGTACCTGCATTTTTTGACTTTTCCATTTCTAAATATGGGAACAACAGCTCTGCGACACGATAGGACTCTTCTAAGTGTGGATACCCTGATAGAATAAACGTTTCAATTCCTATTTTCTCGTATTCTTTCATTCTTTCGGAAACTGTTTTCGGATCTCCAACCAAGGCAGTACCTGCTCCACCTCTAACCAAACCAACTCCTGCCCATAGATTCGGGCTAATTTCTAAGTTATCTTTACTTCCTAAATGTAATTGAGACATTCTTTTTTGACCTTCTGAGTCAAATCGGGAAAATACTTTCTGAGCATTTGCGATTAAGTCATCATCTACATATTTGATTAAATCCTCAGCTGCTCTCCATGCTTCTTCTTCCGTTTCTCTAACGATGACGTGAAGTCTGATACCAAATCGTACGGTCCTCCCCTGTTGCTCTGCTAGCTTCTTCACTTGCTTTATTTTTTCTTCAACCTTTTCCGGCGGCTCACCCCATGTTAGATAGACATCCACATGCTTTGCCGCCACCTCTTGACCTATTTGTGATGAACCTCCAAAGTATAATGGCGGGTAAGGTGATTGCACAGGTGGATAAATTAATTTCCCACCGCTAACACTTAAGTAATCCCCATCAAAATCAGCTTCTCCTTTTGATAATAAGTCACGCCATATTGTCAAAAACTCATCTGTTAGCTCATATCTTTCTGTATGACCGAGGTTTAGCCCATCACCTGCAAGCTCTACAGGGTCGCCCCCTGTCACTACATTGATGAGCAATCTACCATTAGATAAACGATCAAATGTTGATGCCATTCTTGCAGCTTGTGAAGGAGAAGATAGTCCAGGGCGTACAGCAACAAGGAATTTCATTTGTGATGTAACAGAAATAAGTGATGAGGCGACAACCCACGCATCTTCGCACGATCTCCCAGTTGGCAGTAATGCACCTGAATAGCCTAATGAATCTACAGCCTGTGCAATCTGTTTCAGATAGGGTAAATTTACCTCTCTACCACCTGTTGTCACTCCTAAATATCTTGAATCACCATGTGTTGGAATAAACCAAAATACGTTCATACATAACATCCCTTCCTATTTTGAATGAATTGTTGCCTCTTCAACCTTAAGTTCTTTCGGTATTAACTTCAGTTCATAAAATTGATCGGCTATTTTTTGCTGATCATTTATCACTTCTTGTGTAACCTTTTCTAATCCAAATGTTCTTCTATTTAAAGTAAGTTCTAATGTTTCTACATCCATTCCAATTTGTGGAGATAAAAACGCTGCAGCTTCTTTCGGATTTTCTGATACCCACTTTTCTGTCCTTTTCACTTCATCATAAATCACATCTAACACATCTGGATTTCCTTCAGCAAACGTACGGGAAGAAAGAAAAAATTCTCTGTTGGCAGCTAAATCTGTCGCATCGGCAATGATTCTCGCGTTTGTTGATAGCTCAGCATCTGCTAAAAAAGGATCCCAAATAACCCACGCATCGATATCTCCTTTTTCAAATGCTGCACGAGCATCAGCGGGTGGAAGAAAAGCAGTTTCTATTTCTTCATACTTTATCCCTTCTTTTTCAAGTGCCTTTACAAGCAAGTAATGGACGTTAGATCCTTTGTTCAATCCAATCTTTTTCCCTTTTAAATCTTTAATGTTTTTTATTGGTGAATTCTCTTGAACAATAATGGCTTCCCCTTTTGGGTTTGATGGCTCATTGGCAAAATAAACGAGAGGTGCATCTGCAGCTTGAGCAAAGATCGGTGGTGCTTCACCAGTGTGACCAAAATCGACACTTCCTACATTTAAAGCTTCCAGTAGTTGAGGACCTGCTGGGAATTCAGTCCATTTAACTGAATACCCTACTTTCTCTAATGCTTCATCTAAGCTCTTATTCGCTTTTAAAATATTTAATGTCCCAAACTTTTGATATCCGATATGGATTGTTTTCTCATTATTTTCTTCCAAGACATTTTGCTCTGCACCAGAAGATGAAGAATTGCAGCCACTCATCACAAAGGCTAATATGGTGCTAAATGTAAGAAACAATAACAAACGTAATTTCATTCTAAGACCTCCTGTTCATCATTTAAAATTAGTTAGTTGCCATCGGATTTCCGATCAGCAGAAAGTATAAAAAAGAAAAAGAGGCTCTCGTTCTAAGTGATTTTTCACTTAAACCTGAGAGCCTCTAGTTTTCTAGTCAGCTTACGTTATGAATTTATATCTGCTTGTTTAACATTGGTAACGTTTCTTATTTTCGAAACCGTATAAAAAATAGCTACTATCCAGATGAGAGCGATGCTTATATAAACATAAGGATATACAAATTCTTGATCGATCCACGTAGTTACTATTGTTCGAGCATTAACAAGGATGATAAAACCACCAACCAAAACACCCATTAATTGTGCGTGAATTTTTTGAACTAACCATGCTGCTATAGGGGCAGCTATAATGCCTCCGACCATCAAAGCTCCTACCCAAAGCCAGTTTACCTCTTCCCATCCAAGTGAAATAAGAAAACCTAGAGTAGCTGAAATAGCAATGGCAAACTCACTTGTATCAACTGTCCCTACCACTTTGCGAGGGCTCATTCCTTTTTTAGATAATAGAACCGGTGTCGCAATTGGTCCCCAACCGCCACCACCTGTTGCATCAGCAAATCCTGCGATTAACCCTAAAGGAATGGATTGTTTACGACTTAGCTCAATTCCTTTCTTCTCCTCAGTTTGACGGAACTTAAATAAAAACCGAATAAGAACATATACACCTAAAAGGAGAAGAAATAAAGAGATATAAGGTTTTGCTAAATCTCCTGGCAAATGACTTAAAAATGTAGCACCTAAGAATGCACCAATTGAACCCGGAATAATTAATCTGTAAAACGTTTGTTTGTCAACATTTCCAAATTTAATATGTGAAGCTCCTGAGGCTGCTGTCGTAACAACTTCTGCCAAGTGAACAGAAGCTGAAGCAACGGCAGGAGCGATCCCAAAAGTTAATAAAAGTGTTGTGGAGGTAACTCCATATGCCATTCCTAAAGCCCCATCAATTAACTGTGCAAGCAAACCAATAAAAGCAAAAATAAGTAACTTTTTCATTTCATACACTCTCCCTTGGCAAAAATGAATATAAAAAAGGCATAACCCTCTTAGAAAAAAAGGTTATGCCTTCGGTGGTCCGATCAGCTTTTTTATTTCATTTTTTTAATTAATCTGATTATAATTCACATTATTCCTACCTGTCAACTAGTAATTGAGGAAAAATTTTAAGGAAGCATTGTTTGAAAGAACATCCAGCTACTACCTTACCTCAAGTCTTCTTGGGGTACGGCACGATTCATTCTTTTTTGGGCCACTCACAAAAAGCTAGGGCAAATTCATTTATTTTGTTGAATTTACCTTAACTTTTTTCTTTAGTGTTCACTTACAACAAAGTTGTTTAATTTTAATATTCCATACATCACACCGTTCGTAAATGGGACAGTATTCAAAAAAATAGTTATTTAATTTTCTTCACCCTTTTTACAAAAAATAAATAACAATAAAGTCGATTAAATCTGCTTAATCTTCAACAATCGCGTCCTTTAATGGAATAACAGACTAGAAAAACTTAAGGAATGGAAAATAATAAACATTTAGAATATTAACACAATTATTTTCTCTTTAAAAAATGAATAAATTTTTTTAGACCTTGTGGTTGCTGTTTTCTATGTTTGATTATAAAATCAATCTTGATTGTTTCAGATAGTTCTTTATATTGAATTGATTGTATTTCTGTTCGATTTTTTGCAACGTCTGCCGGTATTATACTGATACCAAGTCCATCTTGAACTGCTTGCAGAATTGATTCAAGTGAATCAAACTCAATGATAGCCGGATCATAGAAGTTATTCTCCTTGGAAAATTCTAACGTTTTGTTTCTATATATGCAATTTGGATCACTATTAACAATTAACGTTTGTTCATGCTTCTTTTCAAATTGACTATGTTGAGGTAAAACGAGTACGATTTTCTCAAAATAACTATAAACGGTTTCGAACTGTGGGTAATTATATGCACCATTTATAAAAACACCGTCAAGTTCTCCATAAGAAAGCATTTCCTGTAACTTTTTCTTATCATGCGTTTTTACTTTTACATCAATATTTTTATGTTCCCTTAAAAAAGAAGAAAATAGCTGAGGAATTCTAACTGCAGAAATCGTTTGGGATGCACCAAGTGTTAAAGGTTCCCTCCATTTTTTGGGGTTAATTAATAACTTGGCTTCATCCATTAGTTTTAAAATTTGATTTGTATAATCTAATAAAACTTTTCCTTCCTCGGTCAATGTTACTCCTCTATTATTACGCATAAATAATCTAACACCTAGTTCATCTTCTAAACTCTTAATTCGCTGACTGACATTAGGTTGTACATAGCCCAATTTTTCTGCAGCTCTAGATACTGATTGCAGTTCTGCAACATGTTTAAAAATCCACAAATCATGACTTTCCAAGAATAACATTCCTCTCACTGGTATCATTTAAAATAATACCTTCATCATTATTCAGTATTATACTCCTCATATTAATAAAAGCATAATAGAATATATAAATTAAACAAAGTAAGGATGATTTAGAATGGAATTAAAAGATAAAGTAGTTATAATAACTGGCGGTGGTACTGGTGTTGGTAGAGCAACAGCTTTGAAATTAGCAGCTGCTGGTGCAAAAGTTATTATTAATTATAGCCGATCGAGAAAAGAAGCTACCGAAGTCGTCAATGAAATTACACAGCAAGGAGGAGCAGCATTTGCTTATAGAGCGAATGTAGCGATAGAAAACGAAGTGATTAATATGGTATCCCAAACTGTTTCAACATTTGGGAAGGTCGATGGTTTAGTAAACAATGCGAGTATTACAGCTCAAATAGCTATGGATGACTTAGACGCCGTAACAGATGAATTGTGGGATTCCCTTCTCAATGTAAATGTAAAAGGGATGTTTCATTGCATAAAAGCTGTTGTCCCTTATATGAAGAAGCAACAATCGGGTGTAATTGTTAATATGGGAAGCGTTGCAGGAACGACCGGAATAGGCTCATCTATCCCATATGCAGCAACAAAATCAGCAATTCACACAATGACAAGGTCGTTAGCTATCGCATTAGCACCTTATATCAGAGTGAATTGTATATCTCCTGGTGCAGTTGATACAAGGTGGTGGTCTGGTAATGAAGAAAAGATGTATCAACTTGCAGGCAATTTACCACTTAAGAGAATTTCTACACCTAATGATATTGCAGAGGCTATTCTTTTTCAACTGACTCAAGAATCTGTTACAGGCCAAGTTTTTACAATCGATAATGGTCAAACACTCTAAACATTATGTTAAATACCCTCTTATTTAACTTACTGATAAGAGGGTATATTTATTATCTCCTTCAAACAATCGAAGCATGAAAAGATATGGCTGTTTTCGTAAGGATTGTTGCTAATAGCATATAAAAGGGATTTATTTACTATTTTATGGTGTCCTTAGATGTAAATTTCTTCTTCCACTACCATGAAAGTATAAAACAGTGAAAATCTAAAAATGACAATACCAAAGTAGACCCAGAAATTTAAATTTTTTAAAACTGAGCCGTAAATTAAACCTCACGTAGCCAATATCAGTATGACCACAAAAACCCTACTTTCATTCTCTATGGTGCAGCAACGATTTTTCAGCTGCATGGATGGCTAACGGGCAGGTAAGTTCAATAAATAGTTTATAGAAATTTTAATAATGGATGTAACGTCTTATTGGTTAAGGAGGGAATAGTATGAAAAAAATCGTTATAATCCTTCTCACAATGGTTTCAATACTTTTAAATGGTTGTAATATAGAATCAAAAATTACAGAGGAACAAGCAAAATCAATTGTTAAAGATTATCACAACAAACTGATTGGGGAAGTTGAAATAATATCAGTAACTACTAAATTTAATAAATATATTATTGAATGGGAAAACAAGGAGAATTGTGAGCAAGGAACAGATAGTGTTAATTCAAGTGGTAAAATAAAAAACATTGAGTCTTCTATATGCTAAGTGTTGTTCAACTACCATGAAAGTATAAAACAGTGAAAATCTAAAAATGACAATACTAAAGTAGACCCAACAAATTAAATTTTTTAAAACTGAGCCGTAAATTAAACCTCATGTCGCCAATATTAGTATGACCAAAAAAACCCTACTTTCATTCTCTGTGGTGCAGCAACGATTTTTCAGCTGCATGGATGGCTAACGGGCAGAAGAGTGGAAAAATAAGGTCTATGATTAAAGGGAGGAGCTTAAATGAGCAAGAAAATTTATAACGGTAGGTTTATTGCCAATTCTGAGGAGAGCTTCGTCTTATTTATAATTGGAATGCGTATAAACAAAATTTTTTCTTTCAAAGGACGGTGTCTTAACCGCTTGACCAACGGGCCAACTATAAATTGACAAAATAATAGCCCCATAAGGGCTTTACCTGGCAACGCCCTACTTTCACAAGGGGAAACCCCTAACACTACCATTGAAGAGCTTAACTTCTGTGTTCAAGAACAATTGTCGAAAGCATTTCAAAATTCATGAAAATCCTTAATAGTAATAATATAGCTTGATTTTACATTTGATTAGGGGATATGGCCGATGACTATACATGTAGTACATTCTGAATTAGCAAATAAAATTAGTCTAATTAGAAGACTAATGATTGTAACTGCCCAAACAAAAGGAATCAATAATCCTGAAACAATTAAATATAGTCAGGAATTGGACAAATTAATTTTTGAAACTCAACTATTATTAAAATCTTGTAGTTAACACCATCGCTATGCAGAGACTGTATTGTTGTTTAGGAGCTGACTCAATGCCTAATTAGGCTTTTGATTCAGCTCCTTTTAGTGTTTATATCAAATTCAACTTAAGATTTTCAAGCCTTATAGAAATTCCGAATCCAGCGATGAGATTTAAGCTGTTCAAGTTGCTCTTTCGGTAGTCCCTTTCCACACCCTACTTGACAGTTCATTTCGGCATGACGAATCGAACGCATCCGTAGACAGTGAAGCATTCCCTTATTTAGGAACGAATTGGGAGTTACCTGTTTTGCTGCCGGTGTCTGACGATAAAGGAAATACAAAGTACGTCTTTCTGTTTATGAGCTACTTTAACAAGGAAGAAAAATATCAAGTAGATACTTATTTTTACCTTGGCGAATTTGATAAGAAAAACCTTTGGTTTATTCCTGATTCACTGGAACCACAATTGTTGGATTATGGGAAGTTTAAATTTAGCGGACCAAGTGGTTTTGTTGATCCAGTTACGAACTGATGAATTAACTAAAGAGATGCATGGTCTAGGAGGAAAGAGATCATATGGTTGGTTTTGCGAAAAGGCTTTGAAGTTAAAAGAGGCAGCAGAACGGAACCCATTTAAGAAAACACTGTATCAAAGCCATTTGGTTACTCTAAAAATGTATATTCAAATGCTTCTTCAACAACGAGAGTTTCTCAACGTACTAGAGCAGGAGATTGATCAGTTAGCAATACAGTTTGAGGAGTATGAGATCCTTCGGTCCATCCCAGGGGTGGGTTCTAAAATTGCAGCTACTCTTATCTCAGAAATAGGTGAAGTCACACAATTTAGTCACCCGAAAAAGCTAGTAGCCTATGCAGGAATTGATCCCAGGATATATCAATCAGGTAAGTTTACAGCTACTATCAATCGCATCACCAAGAGAGGATCTACAAAGCTACGTCAAACACTCTATACAGCTGTTCAGTGTGGGTTAACGAATAATCGAAATGCGAAACTCCGAGAGTATTATGACAAAAAAAGAAGTGAGGGCAAGCCTCACAAAGTAGCCATAATAGCTTGCGCCAACAAGCTATTGCATTGGATTTATGCCATCTTAAAACATAAGCAGAAATACACAGCATAATCCGATACAAATAATTACATTACTTACAAAAACTTCAAATGAAATCATTGAAGTTTCTTTGTCATGCATGTTTTTATTATAACATCTTTAATCTAGTATTATTACTTAAAAAGTGTTGACTTATATTAGCTGGTATTGCGGAAGATCATCCTAAGGAGGTTATGCTGCACTGCTATTGCAGAATAGCCCCCTATTCTGGAAGATAAACACTTGTGCCGCTTAAATTATTTTGTTAGAAACGGGCGAGGAAAGGTTTATCATAGTGTATGGTTCTCCGTACTCCATGGTTGAATCAATGAATTCTTCTAATAACTCATTAGTTTCCGTTACTACCTTAACAAGATAACTAAATTCCCCCGTCAGTCGATGACATTCAATAACGAGGGAACTCTCCTTACAAAATTCTCTAAATGCCTTACAACGATGGGTTTTAATTAATACAAATGCTTTAACTGATTTATGTATCTTATTTGGGTTAATTTGAGCTTTATATCCCTCTATAACCCCTTGATCCTCTAGCTTTCTTACCCTCTCTGTGACAGCAGGGACAGACAAAGAAATTTTCTTCCCTAATTCCGTCATGGATATTCTGCCTTCTACTTGTAAAATATCTAATATTTGACGATTTAAATTATCCATAATCTTTCACCTTTATATTTTATTTGAAATTAAATTATTTCCTTTTTTATTTAAGAATAACAGCTCAAACTCCTTAATAAAAGTATGTGTTCTCCTTTATGTTTGAAATAAAATAAGTATAAGTCATTTGAGGAGGTTATACATGGGGTTAGAGATAAAAGATACATGTGACAACTGTATAGGAAATATTTATGGAGAGGCTTATATCTGCGTTCATGAATGTACCTTTTGTGAGGGTTGCACGTTAGATATGTTTAACATATGTCCTAATTGTAATGGTGACCTTGTTAAAGGCCGAAACCAACTTGTGTTTGTGCCATAAGCTAACTAAAATTTTGAAAAGGGGGAATGTTCAATGAACAAAGCACTGCTCATTTTAGATGTCCAGAAAGCATTTGATGATCCCAAATGGGGAATACGAAACAATTTGGATGCAGAGAAAAATATAAAGTCATTATTAACTAAATGGAGGGAACACCAGTACGAGGTGGTCTTTATTCAACATACATCCAAAAAACCTCATTCTGTTTTTCACCCAAAAAATGAGGGGTTCCTTATAAAAGAAATAATAAAACCTCATGAGAAGGAAACGGTTTTAACAAAAGAGGTGAATAGCGCCTTTATAGGCACATCACTTCAGCGTTATTTAAATAATTTAGGAATTAAGGAAGTAGTGATTACCGGTTTAACGACTCCCCATTGTGTGTCTACGACCACCAGGATGAGCGGAAACTTAGGATTTGAAACTTATCTTATATCAGATGCAACAGCTGCGTTCGGCTTAATAGATTCCAACGGGAAATTTATAGATGCCCAAACCGTTCATGATGTTTCTCTTGCTACTCTTCATAATGAATTTGCTACTGTCTTATCAACTAAGGATTTTATCGAAAGACTTATAAAATAGTGAGTATCGAGGGATACTTTTTGAAATCTGTGTTGGGTAGGAATGAAGTTTGAAAAAAATCCTATTTTTGGGAATTATTAATTTCATCACATTCAATATGTCCTCCTATTGGAACCAAAAGTCCAGCAAGGAATGTGTTTTTTGACTTTTTTTGAAGAAATAAAACTTCCTGTTGTAGCTTATCTTATTATCAAGACCTAATTCATCAAAAGTCATATAAAGTAGAGGCTGATACATATTAGTCATGTATAATATATATCAACCTTTACTTCTTTTTCCATAAGACGCCCTTTTCTTGAATAAGTTACTACATAATTAATCGAACTACGCAATAAACAATAAGACCTATGCTCACTACAACTTTAGTTTATAATAATAGCAAGGAGTTGATTTTTATTTCGAATGTTAAAAATATAAGTACATCAGTATCTGATGATATAATTATTACTAATTTGACGGGTTTTATCACCAACACTGACGTAAACCTATGGTATAAAGCGTTTGAGCAATCTTGCCAAGAGTTTATTAAAAAAGGCAAAAAATATAAATTGTTAGTAAATAGAAAAGGTTATACCCCAGAACATTTTACCGTACAAAAATTATGGAAAGAAAAATTTTTCTCAGCTGCAATACTAGACAATACTATTGCAGCTGCATTCTTAATGGAAGAGGGGGATATTCTGAATCACCTTATACAGTCAAATACTAAAGACAATGTAATATTCTCAAGTAACTATGATCAAATATTTGAATGGATTTCTAATTATAAATAAAAATAATCTTACTTCTGGAGTGAACTGAAAGGTAACTTTTTTTACACAGTTTATGTCAAATATGAACTTACGTAATCCTTGTTGCAGAAACGCGCCCAAATATGGAGGATCATTGCAAATGTTTTTCTTATTTGAAGAAAAGCTCCCGTTCGTAAAAAAAGTTTAACCAGTTTTTACTGGTTGAACTTTTTTTACTTGGTTTTATTATAGCGGTAGTCGAAGTAGAACGTAGCGCCCATGGGACATGATCCCGTCAGCAAAACTGTTCACTCCCTATTTGTATAAGCATGTTTTAGGCTGGTTGGGTCAAAGATCCCGTTTAACAAGCGAACCTATGATAGTACAAGCAGCTCTAGGGACAACCGACTAATCTTTAATTCTAAGGAGGAGATGATGATGAATCCAGTAATAGGTCTGGATATTTCTAAAGGAGAAAGTCAGGTACAAGCATTCTTGGACAAGGGTCAACCTTTTGCGTAAAAGTTTTAGTATCAAGCACACTGTGGAGGGATTTGAGGGTTTATTAAGATTGATCAGTAATGATTTTATCTTAAGATGTAGGGAGAGTTTGAAAAAATTTGGGGTTAAAAAAGCACGGGAACAGTTCCTGTGCTTCTCTATTTCGTAAATCGATAATGCCCCCCTTAGAGTTGGAGAAGTAGGAGAACTATCTCTACACCTTCTTAATATTTATAAGATTGTCCACCATCGATTGGAATAACGGTTGCGTTGATGAAGTTTGCTTGATTAGATAGTAAAAACGCCACCAAATAACCGACTTCTTCTGGTTTACCGAAACGTTTCATTGGGTTTGGCTCAACAAATTGTTTTCCTACTTCTTCCCAGTTATCTGGATCAATTTGTTTTAATGAACCTTCGACCATTGGTGTCATGATTGCTCCTGGTGCAATGGCTTTGATGCTGATTCCGTATTGACCATATTCAATTGCAGAGTTTCTTGTTAATCCGACCACACCGTGCTTACTAGCTGCGTAACCAGATTGGTTTCCTACCCCGCGAATACCTCCAACAGAAGCAGTGTTAACAATTGAACCAAAACCTTGTTCTCTCATGACTTTTAATACGTGCTTCATACCATAAAACACACCATTTAAGTTGATACTGACTACTTTTTGGAACTCATCAATGCCAAATTCCTCTGTTAGGTTTTGTTTTCCTTCGATCCCTGCGTTGTTGAAGAATCCATCGATTTTCCCAAATGTTTCAACTGTTTCCTTTACATAGTTTTCAACAGCTTTTTCATCTGCCACATTTGCAGTGATTAGCAACACTTCAGCATTTGGTGCAACTTCCAACACTTTACTTTTTGTTTCCTCTAATGAAGCAGCATTTAAATCAACGAGTGAAAGTTTAGCTCCCTCTTTTGCTATTTGTAAAGCTGAGGCTTGACCTAAACCAGATCCTGCACCTGTAATTACGACCACTTTCCCATCAAAACGATTATTCATTGTCAATTTCCTCCTTTATGTTGTTTCCAGTTTTTTCATGGAGATGATCCTAATCTCATCGTTAAAGATCAATAAGTACCCTAAGATATTCCCCTGAATTACTCTTAATTAAAATATCTCTCATTAAAGATATATACCCAGGTAGTACGATTATTAATCTCTTATAGCTAGATCAACAAGAACCATTCTCTGTTTCAAACTTGAAGCAATGAATCGATCACATCGTTATTACTGTGCCGTATACCCACCATCAACTATTAAGCTATTACCTGTCATAAATGAAGAATCATCCGAAGCCATGAATAATACTGCTTTTGCCATTTCTTCTGCTTTACCAAGACGTTTGATTGGTGTTGCTGCAGCTAAAGCTTTCTTGCTTTCTTCCGGAATAATTGGTGTATCAATAAAACCAGGGCATAATGCGTTAATACGAATATTTTGTTCTGCATATTCTAGTGCAAGTGAACGAGTTAAGTTAATCACGCCACCTTTTGCAGCGTTATATGCTGCTGAGCCAGGTGACCCCACCCAACCGTACATTGATGCCGTATTAACAATCGTACCGCCGCCTGTTTTTAGCATTTCACGAATGGATTCACGCGCTACTAAGAAGACACCATCTAAGTCAACATTTACCGTTTTGCGCCATTCTGAATACTCTAATTCATGTGAAGGTTGAACACGGCCGATACCAGCATTGTTGAAGACAACATCCACTTTGCCAAATGTTTCAACTGTTTGTTTAAAGATATTTGCTACTTCTTCTTCACTCGTAATATTTGCTTTTATAAAAAGAGCTTCAGCATTAAGCGCTTTCAACTCAACTTCAAATTCTTTCCCTTTTTCCTCATTTAAATCAACAAGAACCACTTTGGCTCCTTCTGATACGAATAAACGTGCTGTTGCTGCCCCAATACCAGATGCTCCACCTGTAATCACAGCTACTTTGTCTTGTAATTTTCCCATCTTAAATCCTCCTAAGTATGAAAATTTATGCACAACATTCTAGAACAAAGTACAAGTCAGATCTAATATCCGACTTATATTGTCTATAATTCAATTTTACTATTTGATTCACATTTCACAATCATTAAGATATCATTAAGTGTCTACTAGTTAGACACTTATGAGGAATTTGTCTATTTTGATGGAGGTTTTTTCATGAATAACGAACAGCATACAACATCAGGGCGACAAAATCGGACAGAGGAACATTTAAAGCAAGCATTGATTGAACTCATAAAAATGAAAGGTTACCATTCCGTTTCTGTAAAGAATATTGTCGATTATGCCGCTTATAATCGCAGCACCTTTTATATCCATTACACAGATAAAATTGAATTAGCTGAAGATTTACTCGTTTCCATGCTTCAAGGGTTAGAAGCTTCAGTAGGTAAACCATATGTACCTGGTCACAAGGTTTATACAGATAAGCTAAAAGCACCATCTTTTAATATCGTTTCTTATATTTATAAAAACCGGAATTTTTTTGAACTGATTAATTACATTGACACGTTACCAGGATTACATACACAATTCCCTCAATGTATCTTAAAAATCTATAAGGAACAATTTATTTTTGAAACAATCAACAATATTCCAGTCAATATGGATTATTTTAAACGGTATACAGCCTATGGCTTTTACGGACTTCTTCAGAATTGGATTCAAAATGGATTCAAAGAAACCAAAGAGGAATTTATCCAAGAAGTGATTGATCTAACGAAAACACATATCTACTCGCTTGAGTATATTGGAGATAACGAATAAGAACATTCCTGATGGTACTGTTTTTATACCAAAATGATCCAAATCTAAAATAATAAGCCTTCTAACATATAGACTTTCCCAATATGTTAAAAGGCTTATTTCCACAAACACTTCCCGTGTGCCCAATAAGGATGACGCTAGGTACAACTTAAAGTCGTCCCTCATTTTGTTTTACTTTTCAAAGGTTAAATGATTGTTCCTGCCGAAATCCGTTCTAATGCTTCAGAAAATCTTAAGATCCCCTTCTGAATGTCGCTTGGTTCTCCCCGTCCAAAAGTAAAACGTAAATAGCCCTTTTTAGACCCTAAAATACTTCCTGGCACAAATACGACTCCATTCTTCATCGATTCATTTAGTAATGAAAACTCTTTTATAGATGGATCTATTTTACACCAAAGATGAATACCTCCTGCTGGATTGATAAACTCTACTTTATCACCAATATGCTTATTTAAGCTTGAGGTTATGGCATAGTTCCTGAGTTCAAGTTGTGTACGAATCATATCAATATGAGAAGAAAAGTCATCCGTTTTTAAAAATTCATTAGCAATCCATTGCGGAAATACACTATGTCCAAAATCAACCTGCTGTTTTGCGTCAGCTAAGCGTTGGATCACTTGTGGAGGACCAATAACCCACCCAATTCGTAATCCTGAAGCAACGATTTTCGATAAGGAACTAATATAGAGGACATTTCCGTTCTCATCCATTGATTTCAGAGTTGGATTTACTTCACCATTATAGGAGGTTAAACTATAGGGATCATCTTCAATGATGGGAATACCTAGTTTAACCGAAAGCTCTACTATTCTTTTTCGACGTGATAGATGAAGAACAGTACCTGTAGGATTTTGATGATCTGGATTTAAAAAAACCATTCTTATCCGATGTTTTTTATGCAATGATAGAAGATCATCTGGATTCATTCCGTGTTCGTCAACTGGTAAGAGAAAGGTTCTCACTCCAGCTGATTGGAAGATCGGGAGTGAATAACAATAAGAAGGATCTTCAATGGCAACAGCATCACCTTGTTTGAGCAAACATTCCACAATAAGATGTAGGGCTTGTTGAGCACCTGACGTAATAAGAATAGAAGAAGGAGTTGTTTCTATGTTCTTGAACTGTTTCACATGTGATGAAATTGTTTCTCTTAACAACTCATTTCCTTGTGGATGATCATAACCAAGATTTTCTATAAAGGGATGGCTAGATAGGATACTCCTAAACTGATCATTCGGCAATAAACTTGGAGCCAATTCCCCACTTGCTAAATTGATCAAATCATTATTTTGAACTTCCGTTCGGATATGTTGGACCAAAGGTAGATTTGGAAGAAAAGATCCATCCTCCACATAACGTCCCCAATTCGGAATACGGTTATGGGAGATACCCCAGATGTCAGTACTGACACGTGTTCCGCTTCCCTTTTTCCGTTCTACGATTCCAAGAGACTGTAATTCTTCATAAGCTGCAACAATTGTACTGCGATTGACCTCTAGCTCTTTTGCTAATTTTCGTTCAGAAGGTAATAAGCTATCCGCTGGAAATCGTCCCGATGAAATTCCAAGTTCAATATATTCAGCTATTTGTTTATAAATAGGTTTTTTATCTTGTCGATCAGGCTTCCAATCCATTGATGTAACATCCTTCATATTCTTTATATTTTTTACTTATATAAATGAACTAAGTAAGTGAGATTACCTTACTGCGATATAGACCCCTACTGCAACAATGGAAATGATGAAGACAATAGCATAAATGAATGTAAGTCTCGTTACATTTCCTTTTGTTTTTTTATGATAGTTTACATCCTTATCATTTGCAGCAAATATGGTACCAACTAAAGCCAATAAGGCAAGTATAATAATAATGATAATGGCAATGGTCATATTTATTATCTCCTTTTAAAAGGTTTAAATAAAGTTAAGATATTTATAAATAAATCGTTATTAACGATAAAATAATAGCGTATTTGGGTTTGAATAAAACCATCCAATTCCGCAATAATTACACCATCCAATTTTCGCATTGACTACCTTGACCATTAATAACCTTTGCAAAATTGACGAATATTTTTTATTTACACTCTCATATGTCAAAAATACGTCACATTTCACCATCAATCTCAACATAGAAACCAGATTCTACTCGGTTTTCGATGATATATAGACTTCTTTTGGACAAGTGGATGGTAAAAACTTTGTAAAAGTGGATGATTATTTTACTGAAAAATCTCTTTATGATAAAGAAGGAATGATTGATCCTGAGTCTATACACAATTATGAAATATGAATGTAAATGGAGTGAAAAAATATGACCTGGACTTTTGTGGTTTTGTTGACATTAGCAGCCTTCATTAAAATTTTAATGACATGTCTGCCAACATCTGTTGTTGAATGGATGATCAGCAAATTTGAACTGCATCCAACACTTAATGACACGGCTGTCACAGTTACGATCGACGGAAAACGTTTAGAAGGTGAAGACAAAAATCAAATTATTCATCATTTTAATGAAGCACTGTTTTTAGAGAAATATAATTATTTTCACCCTAATACAACTGGAATTCCACCACTTGTTATTGATACGAAGATGGGCAAAAATAATATTCGTTTTTTTATTTATAGTCACAGAGATCATGTTGATGTCATTAAAAGGTACAAGAAGAAAGCGGTCGCGTATCGTTTACGATCCACTAGCCTTCAAAATCTTCACCAACTAGGATTATGAAGACACTGAAAAAGAATCTCGTTATTATTTCTTATATGATTTAAAAAGTTCCCAATTGTTCAGATATGATATGTTATGATAAATAGTATATGTTAACTAATTTTCCGTTTAAGTTAACAGGCAATATTATTCATACCTGTCGAACTGGGGAGCTGATTATGTATAGGCTGCGCGGCCATCATCTTTTTTGCCTTCTGGGCTATCGGGGAATGGGCTATTCCCAAGAATACGTAGAAAATATGACACGTTTGCATCAAACCTTGAGAAACAATCCAAAGACGTGGATTCAGCTTGTAAAGGGTCCTGACCAGTTATGTGAAAAGTACCCCAACTCAGGTGAATACCACTGCCAAAACAACAGTATCTATGAAAGAGATGCCACGATTTTAGAAAAAATGGACCTTAAAATCGGACAAATTCTGTATTGGGAGGATATTGAAACCCTTATCAGAAAACATGTCACCCCCTCTGATATTCAATTAGTCTGTGAAACTTGTTCATGGCGAACTTATGGGGTTTGTGAAGAAGGTATTCAAGAGATTCTTGAAGGTAAAGGCTTAAGGGAAGTTAAATAAGCCCTTACCTTCATAAGGATCCGAGTAGGCAACACAAAAAGGGTATTTAATAAATTGTCACAAACTTCCCCATCAAATCTATGATTTTGACGAATGATTAATGTTGCAAAAAATAGTCTTGGGATAGCATAAATACTTATTACACATATTTGCAATACGGATAGCTTTTGCTAAAAAGAAAATAAGAAAAAAACCTTCTCATATGTTGAATAGAAAAATCCCTGCACCTTTATAGAATGAAAGCGCCTGTTTGCTGAAAATCATGATGATCGTTATTAAAAACGTTCCATCGTTAAATCCGTATTTACAGAGACTGCAGCTTTATTACCCTCGGCAGCAGAAATGATTAATGAGGATGGGCCGGATTTTTCAGTTTCTCCCGCAATATATATATTTTTTTGTGTGGTTCTACCAAAACCATCTGTGACAACTGTTCCATTTTCTTGAATTTCACACCCAAGCTTCTCAGCAAATTGATTAGGGCGATAAAATGACGGAACAACAAACCCACCTGATCTTTTAACCGTTTCTCCTGTCACAAATTCAATTTTTTGAAGATATCCGTCATCACCTATTAAGGTTTTGATCGGCTCGGATATTATTTTAATCCTCCGTTTGTGTAGCTCTTGAACTCCATTTTTTGAAAGTTCAACTCCATTTGTTAACACAATTAAATCCTTCGACCAATTATAAACTAATTTAGCCATATGCAGTGCATGATCTTCATTTTCTGCCAGTACAATTAATGGCTTATCCCGCAGCTCCCAGCCATCACAATACGGACAGCTAAAAAGGCTATTACCATAATAATCTCGGACTTGCGGAATCGAAAATACCTCTCTAATACCAGTTGCTAAAATAACTTTTTCTGCAACAAATTCCTTACCATCCGTTGTTTTGGCGATAAAACGATCATTCCCAAGATCCTTGGTGATTTCAGTAATTGTAGAATAAAAATAAGATACAGATGGATAATTCTTCAATTCAAATAACCCGATTTCCTTAAATTCTTGTGGTTTAATACCATCTCGAGTAATAAAACCATGTGAGCTATGTGTAACTCTATTTCTATTTGTTCCATCATCAAATACAGCAATTTTTCGTCTAGCTCTTCCTAATGTTAAACTTGAGCTTAAGCCAGCTGGACCTGCACCAATAATCATACAATCAAAAATCGTCATTTCTCTCCACCCTTACCTTTTTACTATTTATTTAAATATTAGAGATATTGAAACTCTTTAATATCTCTAATAGGAGTAAATAACAAGGCTCAAGGAACCACTGTTATTTGTTTAGCTATATCTACTAGTTTTTGGTCTTTTAATTCATTCAACATCTTTTCTTCAGCAGTATTAATGACCTGTTGTATCAAGCACTCCGGGTTATGATTTAAACAATAGTCAAATACAGATGTAGGACCTTCAATGGCCTGAATAATATCCAAAAACGATATTTTCTCCCAATCTGGTCTTAACTTATACCCGCCATTCGCACCGGAAACAGATTCTACCATCCCTGCCTTAACTAGTTTCGTTAGGATTTTAGACAAATACGTAGTAGAAACCTCTTGACGTTCAGCAAGTTGATTAACACCAACATGTTTATCAGGAGTAGCTACAGCCAGATATAACATCGTATGTAGGGCATAATTCGTCGCTTTTGAATATTTCACCTTTTTCATTCACTCCAATTAGAGATATTATGTATCCACTATATCCGTTAGTTTTTTTTTAGTCAACCTAGTTTTTTTTCATGACCATCCATTTATTTTCGAACTAAACACCCCATTAAATATTGCGGCTTATTCAAATTCAATTTATATTTCAACCAAGTCCCCTCACTTTTGTTTACAAATACTTTTTTTATTTAGGCTGTTTTCGAAAACTTTGTAGCTATTTAGTATGTAATGCGGTGTGGTTGATTTCGTTTTAAAAGCAATAATCTCTTTGAAAAAAGCCTTTATTTTTGTACTATTTATTAATAACAATCGATAATTTATAATTTGCATACTCATTTAAGCCTTGCAAAAATTTATCTATTATTTCATTAGATGGAAATTTGCATTCGAGAAGGTAACAACCTTCTCCACTAATTTTATAGTTATGTATGATGTATTGTTCTTGTGTTTTTATGAACGACAGATATGGTTGATGATAGGTGTTTTGTATCATGATCGTAATAAAAACATGTAGAAAACAGCCTAATTTGACTTTATTCACTTTAATTGTATAACCCTCAATCACTCCATTATCCTCTAATTTCGCAACTCTAGCTGAAGCAGCTTGTCCAGTTAAATGGACTTTCTCACCCAATTCTTTCATCGTGATACGGCTGTTTTTTGATAGTTCATCTAAGATTCGCATATCTGTGTTATCTAACATTTATTCAAATCCTTTCATTATTCAAGTCAAACGGCAAAAAGACTTGATTTTATCTATGTATCTGCTAATTGCTCATATTATAAACTATATGTAAATCAAAAAGGAGTGATAACGATGAATATACAACAAATTCGAAATGCTACACTAGTTGTCCAATATGCAGGCAAAAAGTTTTTAATAGATCCATTTTTAGCAGAGAAGGGGACTTATCCACCTTTCCCAAATTCATTAAGACAAAATCAAAATAATCCTTTGGTTAGCTTACCAACATCCATTAATAATATTATTAACGTAGATGCTGTCATTGTCACTCATCTACATTTAGATCATTTTGATGAAGCTGCCATAGATGTGTTGCCAAAAGATATAAAATTGTTTGTACAAAATGAAGAAGATGCAAAAGAAGTTCGTAACACTGGTTTTCAAAATGTAGAAGTTTTACAAGAAGCTACCGTCTTTGGGGATATCCAATTAATGAAAACAAAAGGTGAGCACGGAAGAGGAGAAATTTTAAAACTTGCTGGTGAAGTATGTGGCGTTGTCTTCAAGCACTCAAATGAAAAAACCTTATATGTAGCTGGAGATACTGTTTGGTATGAAGCGATTCAGGAAGTCATTGAAACACATCAACCAGATATCATTGTTGTAAATGCTGGAGATAACCAATTCCTCGAAGGCGGTTCTCTCGTAATGGGAAAAGATGATGTCTATGAGGTGTATAAGGCTGCTTCTAATGCAAAAATTATTGCTAGTCATATGGAAGCTGTCAATCATTGGACATTATCTAGAAAAGAATTAAAAAGCTTTATTGCTGAAAAAGGAATCTCCTCACATGTTTTAGTGCCAGATGACGGAGAATCGTACTCATTTTAACAGTAAAAAACAGACAGAAAAATAAATTTTCTGTCTGTTTTTCATTCCTATTTCCTGGTTGTAAACATAAGGCTTCAATTGTCCTAACATGTACCGATCGTGTACCTATTATTTTTTTTACAATCTTTTAATCAAAACAATGATAGCTGTTCCTCGTTTGCCTTGTTTTCTTCTTCTTCATCACTAATAACCGGAGGAATCTTGCTTGATACTTCATAAATACAATGATCACGATCCCTTTGTACCTCAGAAAGAACTCCTCTACTTAAAAGTTTTTCAAGATACAAAACAACATCAATATAAATTTTAGGTCTGCCAGTAGAATAATTTTTATTTGATAATCCGTGATTTTGAATCAAATGGTCACATAAAGCAATGGCAGAGACCTTATTATTGTTTTCTAAGAATTGATCTATAAAAATATGCAAATTCCTTTTATCCATGTAATCACTACCTATCTCATTTCCTTCTATTCATTCTAATAAAAAAAGGTCTAAATTAATTATATATCTTCTTTGCGTATTTATCTTGAAAAAATCATTTTTTAAATGAACAGGTTATGAATAGAGCTTATATATCATTATAAGGATAGGGTCTCTACCTTGAATGTTGGAATACCAAAACCTATACCGATAGATCCAGCGACTTTTTACATCTTCTGTTCTTTCACCAAAATTTTTCATGAAAAATACAAAAATGGTTATGTTAGTATAGAAATCAATTATTTTACGGAGATGATCTTACGAATGGTAAATGAAAACTTTGATCAATTTATCAAAACAGAAGCGAAACATAAATCTGAGTACTTAGGCTCTGACCAAGAAAATGCACATGATAAAAATACGAATACCGACGGTCTCAATACAAGGTCTAATACAGATATGTCTGTTGGAGCGGTTGGCAGAGATGTTTATGATCACAGTAAGAATGAGAAATAATTGTTTTTTAAAAAAGGATCTTCCAAACTTTTTAGAAGATCCTTACTTTTTTATGGGTTCTTTTCAAAAATGAAGGTTTAAGGTTACGTACTGGTAAGTTCATTATCACTCAATCGTAGGAGATGTTTATCACCTTATCCTACTTGAAACAAAGCTAAATGATAACAGCAGTCTTTTATTTAACTGTGCTGCATCATCAATTTTCTTAGCATACCTCTCCCGACGCTATAAGGTCCGCATCCTCAATACCTATGACAGCATTTGCTAGTAAATGTTAGTTGTTTTTAAACTAACCTTACCATAAGTGTAATAAAAAGGTTTCTTCTTCTCTTTTTAGTTGAAGATTGCAATAAAACAATTTTTATTAAGATTCCACTGAATAATATTGTTTCTCAGATTAACAATAACCTTAGTGTTTCATTTAACACTATACTTCAATGTGGAGGGATATACTTTGAATATTCTCTTTAGCTTATTCACAACCCTATTTATTTTGGGTATTAGAGCAACTTTCTTAATTAGGAATACGACCTCTAGATTTAAATGTTTGTTAAGAAAGCCATCTTTTACTTAAGCATAGAGTATTTCATAATTGTCGTTTCGCATTGATGTTAGAAAAAGGCGAGCATAGTATTATGCTTGTCTTTTTTAGTGATTTCAGTTTTTCTAAAGAGGCTTTTTTCCTCTTCGTTTCGAACATTGCTTTTTCCAATTTATTTTATTCGGAATTTTGTTGCTAGGAGAACTTCAACAAAAAATAGTCGAATTCCTTTCTATGCTAAGGACCGGACTTTTTTAAAAGAGGCTTCTTAACAGCTATAAAAATTGACTAGTATCTATCCTAGTGGAATTTTCCCCCTTAACCTGTTTTAACGTCGCTACTATAAGAAAGCTAACAATCACTAATAAGAGCCAGGAACTCACCTTTCCTAAATGAACGAGACTCCATGCATCGGTTTGGTTTGGATATTCCCAAGCTCCAAAGAACGTTGCGATATTTTCGGCTATCCATATAAAAAATCCGATGAGCACAAAAGAAAGTGCGAGTGGCATACGGTAACGAGTTCCATCAACCTCGTACGTGACCCATGATCGCCAAAAGATGATAATGACAAGTCCAGATAACCAAAAGCGGACGTCAATCCAATAATGATGGGTGAAAAAATTCAAATAAATCGCAGCTGCAAGAGGGACAACTACCAAAAATGGTGGCCACTTAACCAGTTCAACCTTTAACCTCCTCCACGCCTGGCAAAGATAACTCGCTACACTTGCGTACATAAATCCGCTATACAAAGGTACTCCAAAAATTTTGAAATATCCTTCCTCTGGATAAGACCAGGAGCCCATATGTACCTTGAAAAGTTCAAGAGCAAGTCCAATAAGGTGGAACAATGTGATAACCTTTAGTTCATCCCGTGTTTCAAGCCCAGAACGCACCATCCACCACTGCATCAGAAGGCAGATGAAAAGCAGCCAGTCATACCGTGGCAGGAAGGGAAGTGGTATGATTTGTGTAAAAGCCAAAGAGGCAAAAATAACGACAGGAAACAAACATGATAGGACCTGCTCCAAACCAAAACGAACGAGTTGTTTTAGTGCTCTCATGATTTGTGCCTCCAAAGGTTTTTTCTGAATATATGCAAGTCCTGCTTCGTATAGTAGCTAAATAGATTTAGGGTTATGTACATAGGTTCACCGCAGAATAACACTCTTTTCCTTTCACTGTTAATTATTCCTCACTTTTATTCATGGGTGTCTTCATCACTTCGGTATTCTAAAATATCTCCGGGTTGACATGTTAAAGCCTTACAAATCGATTCTAAAGTTGATAATCGAATCGCCTTTGCCTTCCCATTTTTCAATATAGAAAGATTAGCCATTGTTATTCCAACCCTCTCCGAAAGTTCTGTAACGCTCATTTTCCTTTTAGCCAGCATCACATCAATATTAATTATAATTGCTATTGTTTTCACCTCAGACCGTTAATTCATTTTCTGATTTTATATTAATAGCTTCTTTTAAAAGCTTTTGAAGAACAGCCGCAAAGGTTGCAATTACGCTTGAAGCAAAAATGCTTATTAGTGCCAGCATAATTATACCTGTTATATCTTCACTTCTATAAAATATAACGATGGATATTATGATTTCTCCTACAATTAAGATACTGATTGTGATTGCACAGTACTTTATATACCTCAAAGCCCTAACAGATAATTCCGAGAAGGCCTTGTTCCTATCTATGTAGGTTAAAAGTTTAAATGCTTGATACAACGCACCAAAAAATGGAATAGACAATACATAAGCACATACTAAAAAGGGATATTGCAAGTAAGCTGTCTTTGGATTCGCTTCTGCATCTCTACTAGCTATTCCTGGCAACCAAAATATACACAAAGCAAGTACCGTAATTCCAATAAGAAATAGAACTACCTTTAAGAAAATTGTTGAACCTTGTTTACGTTTCAGAAAAAGCACCTCGCTTATTTATTGTCAATTTGACTTTAACACATAATTTATCGATTAACAATAAAAAATTATTGATTTTAATCACATTGTTATTGTTATAGATTTATCTTTTTAATTTTAGACAAGATAAAAAGCATTCCTCATTACAGGGAAATGCTCTATAACTTTAAACTATTCAATTTATAACTTGTTGCAACAACCCTTTTGAATTAAAGCACCCCATTCGTTTACGTACAAAATTTCAGACATTCAAAATAACTTACTGTCCTTTTATAAGTGTTAACTTATCGACAGCTATCTTCCATCATTCATTTTGCATGGCTAATCCATCCCGCAAAAAGTCCTGTCGAATAAAATCGGGTTATTTTCGTAAAGCCTGTTTGTTAAAAAGTATTAAAGAGGGGAATCCTCCCCTCTAATTAATTGTTTTCTATTATAGTTCCGTGTGGCAAATGATTTGTTAGCATTTCTATTGTTGAATATCGATTGTCATTTGTATAAAGGTTAAACCCTTGTCCATCGTACCATAATTTAATGACAGTAGTGGTATCTTTCATATTAAAGCACGGCAACATATATGACTTCTTGCCTCCAAATACCCCTTTTTTAATCGCCAATTTGTAACTGATATTATCCGAGAAGGAAAATGCATAAAATTGATTGGACGAAGCAATCCAAAAGGTTTCTTCTAAAGTAAGCTTTAGTGAATGTGCGTTATTGATGATAACGTTGAAAACTGGGAAGCTTTTGTTTTTTGTACTTTCAAATCTTAAATAGTATTGAACGCACTCTTTTTTGAATGCATATTCGATTTCTTCAGTTAAATCGTTGTAGGGTTCAAATGTAAGAAAAACTGGGAATACAGCTTGTTTGCAAATAAAATCATATAAAAATTTTCTTGTTTCATCATCGTAATCATCATATTCTGTGGGTCCAATATATAATTTAGAAACTTTTTGTACGTTATCGAATAAAATATATTCTTCGTTCGAATTAAATACTTCCTGAGTTATGTATATTTTAGTCAAAAATCCCCCCACCTTTAGTGAAAAAGTTCCAAAACTTGGTTCCTTAATTTTAGCATTTTATTTAGTAACAAGCTTTACAAAAATAACCTTTTTATAGTCCCCCTACATTATAAGAGAAATGATAATCACTTAAAGTAAAAAGGCATCACTGCTTTCACAGAGATGCTCTGTTTGTTGAATATCTTTTAAAGTAAAGCAACCCATTAGCCTAAATCCGATGCTATAATAGATCCTTCATTTATGAGGATTTACGGTTATGTTCCACAGTTATGATGACATTACCCTTCTTGTGTCCTTTTTCGACATATCTATGTGCGTCAACGATCTCTTCAAAAGCATAGACTCTGTCAATGATCACTTTTAACTTCCCCTCTTCAATTCGTTCTTTGAGGAAGTCTAGGGCTTCGGAATTTTCAGGTGAATTTCGACTCAAAATTAATTTCCTGCTGCTTGTCAATTTCGTCCATAGCATTCGAACATCTGGTAACGGTACAGTGACATTTATATAGGTTCCATCCTTCTTTAGCGATTTCATACAAGCTGAAAATGAACTCTTGTCTACTGCTTCAAAGATCACATCATACCTCTCACCTTGACTAGAAAAATCTTCAGCTGTGTAATCAATTACATTGTCTGCCCCAAGAGATTTTACCAAGTCTACATTCGTGGTACTGCATACCCCAGTAACGTTTGCTCCGAAATACTTAGCAAGCTGTACAGCATAGCTTCCAACACTTCCAGATGCACCGTAGATAAGAACCTCTTGGCCGCTCTGAATGTTCGCTTTTCTAAGAAAATACAATGCTGTACGTGCTCCAATTGGAATGGCTGCGGCTTCCTCATAAGTTAGATTGGAGGGTTTTAGAGTTACGGGCCCATCTTCAGGCAGACACTTATATTCAGCATAAGCACCAAAACCCACTAGGGAAGCAGCAAAAACCTTGTCACCTTCTTTAAACCGCTTGACCTTATTTCCTACTGACTCAACTTCACCAGCTAACTCCATCCCCAAAATCTCTTTTTTAGGTTGTCTGAAACCAAGTGTTATTCGGGCAGGCAGCCAAAAAGCGGGAGGAACTGTAAAACTCCGTGATCGAATATCTGCTACTGTTACGGTTGTGGCTTTTACTTTTACTAGTATTTCATTTTCTTTAGGAACAGGCTTTTCTACCTCTTTCAGTTGAAGAACATCTGGGGGACCGTACTTTGAGTACACAATTGCTTTCATTTAACCTCCTCCTATTCGTCATTTTATTTATATCTATAGTTACGAATAAATAGAACAGTGGTTTCAGTTTCACTCTTCGCCACTGTTCTAAACCGATCCTGCCCCGTTCATTTAAGTATAAGACTTCACATTCTAACAAAATGTCCCTATCATTTTTTAGTTTGGTCATCAATAAATTTATAGATACATAGTCATCTTTCATCCAATCTATTTTTACTGAGTAAAATAGATTGACCTCTGTGAATAAAAAAACTGGTCCATTATAAATGAACCAGTTCTTCAAATATGCTTATTGATTTCCTTGATAAACATACAATGTTTGCCCTCTTCCAATCGAAGCCTCATCACTTGTTTCTTCTGTTGTTTCTGAATTCCATTCACTGCTTGGAACTTTCTCACAGTTTTCGAGGATCCAAGTATTAACGGTTTCAGATTGACGTCCGCCATTACCCGAAAGAAGGAAGTATTTCACTTCACCCTTTTCAGTCATTTTTTCAAGTCTTTCTACCGTTAGAGCTGGATCAGTACCTGAGAAACCGCCCATTGCCATCACGGCATAATCGGTGTTTAACATATTGAATAGGCATCTTGTGCAGAAGGGACGGCAACAAAGTATTTCTCACCATTATTCTTTTCTTCTAAATAGGCTACAAGGTTTGCATCAACAGAACTTCCAGGCTTTCCTTGATTCATTGTTGGTTGACTGCCATCCAAACGATCATTCCCTTCAGATGGATTTCCGTCAGTGCCTGTCATATCTCCAGCTTGAAGATTCCCTGTTTCATTTAGACTGCGGTCCACTTTAATTTCGATTAAACAACCTATATGAACCTTAATCAATCAATGTGTCAGGTAGATGTCAAAGTGTGTTTTTTAATAAAAAAAACGAAAAAACTCACTTCTAACAAAGTGAGTTACGTCATTTTATCGTGACGTTGCAAGATTATGAGTTAAAGTTGCAAGAACCTTAAGGTTAGCAGCCTAAAACTGATACTTTTCTACTTAGCTTAACAAGCTTCCCTGCAACCACGGACGGTTTCGATAGGGACCGATCGGGATTTGGATAAGGCTGGTTTTCCCCAGCGAGTCCATTTGATAAATCTCATCACACAATTTCGCATCAAACCCGAGAAGTGGATGCCCGCCCATTCCAAGTGCTGATGATACTAGCAATAATCGCTGTACGAGCATTCCTGCTTCCATTTGTTGTATCCTGTATCCTCTATACCCCAGTTCTGATTTAAAGTAATCCTTATCACCTGCCACATGGAAGCAGAGCGGAACTTGGAGCAAGTTAACATTTCCTATCGTCATTCCATATTGCAAAGGGAGTCGATGATCGCCGGGTTGTATTTGTCTTAAGGCATGTTCAGCACTGTCATATTGATAAGCACCGTCCGGAATGCCTTCAACATGATAAAAACAGCCGTAAAGTGAAACACGAGACTTTTCATATTCTTCATCCAAGTCATTTCGATACATAAACGCTGATGTCACCTCTTGCAGCAGTACGGCAAGTTGAGATTGGGTTACCTTACCGAGAACAAAATCCATATCTGGTGAAAATCGCTCTCGGCAAGCCGACGCAAGATCATAGGATAACCGGTTTACATACGGGAGAGCGATTAATTGACTGTCATTATGCCTACTCTCTCTCCCCTTAATCGGCTGAAATGAACGAGTTGATTCTAGCATTGATGCTTCATTCATCTTATTTAGCATCGGAAACTTTTTGACGATCTGTGAGCGTACGAAGTGATGATTCTGAATCACATTTAACTCCCTGCTCAATTCGGCTGCTGAAATATGTTCATTTTCCCCACCGCCATTTGGATACCACCTCGTCGGTTCCACTGTTAGCGGGATAACAGCATACACACTTTCCTCTTCTTGTGATAGTCCAAGAAGATGGTTGATTGCCTTGTCAAGAAATTGAAAATACACCCCGGAAGCAAAACCAAACCGTTTCGCGACCTCGAGCAACTGTCCTATCAGCACACCAGCATCCAATCCTTGAAGGCGATAAGCAAAGTTATTGTATTTATAGTAGTTTTTCCAAAACATTGTCGACACAAATGCTGCACCAAAACTACTGGATAGCTCACAGCGATTACCAAGAGCACTGGCTATATATGAATCGAAATTTCCTTCACGCAGCAACACTAGGCGATGGTGTGCGACATCATAATGGTATACACCAAACGGCAAATCCTCTATCTTCAAATATACATACAATTCACTTGGATACAACGCCCCACCTGAAGGAACAAACCGCCGACTCGACTGCATGAGTTCCGGCACTTCTTCTGTGGAGGTAAAGGCTGTCTGGGAAAATTGAGTTAGACCAAATACATACCAGAGAAAATGACCGATTTTCCGAAGGTTAGGCATTGCCGGTCCTTCCCATTCTTCAAGCGACAGCGGAACTTCCAGAGATAATGGAAAAACAGGCAAGCCGCGGTAGAGCTTATAAGGGAGAGGTGCATCATCCCAATCCACTTCCCAGTCCGGCGGGCTTACCTTGTCAATGTCAAAATGTAAATTGTGCAAAAAGGTATCTAGACCCATCCTCCTACCTCCTCGTTACCATTATGGAAACGGATGTGGATGTCGATTGAGCTGTTCCATTGTCAACGGCTGCTTCGTATACCCAAGTTCCATTGGTACCCGCAGCACCCTCTCAAGCCCTGTTACTCTAGTAAGATGATGTCCGAATGTCATCGGCAGCATTCCCGGAATCAGCACTTTCACGCAATGCAGTCCATTTCGTTTTGTTTCTGATGTCGACTGATCTACGACAATGACATCGAGGTTCAATCTGCGAAACTCCTGAAGGATATCCTGCAGATCATCAGTCAGATCTTCATGCTTTGACTTCCATTTGAAT